>JANYCV010000505.1 GCA_025360145.1 Acidobacteriaceae bacterium | reverse complement strand
CACCATCGCGCCGTTTTTCCTCGAAGACGAAGCCATCATTGAAGACAAGGTGAAATTCAGAAGGACGGTCTACCAGCCCATCATGCGCAACAGCCAGATGGAGGGAATCGATATTCTGAATCTATTCGACTTCAAGGACCCCGACCAAGTGGTAGGCACCCGTATCCCGACCGTGGTTCCGACGCAAACGCTGTATCTGATGAATTCTCCTTTTCTGAAGGAGGAGTCGGGGCGCGTTGCTAACCGGCTGCTGGAAAACAAGAATCTAGACGATGCGGGCCGCGTCTCGTCGCTGATTATGTTGGCGCTGAACCGCCCCGCCAACGAGCAGGATCTGCAACAAGCTCGCCAGTTCCTATCCGCCTTCGAGGCAGAGTTGTCCAAATCGCAGGCCGAGCCATCGATTAAAAAAGACAAGCTCAGCGATCCCGTGCAAGAGGCATGGGCGCGGTATTGTCACGCAATTTTGATCTCAAGCGAAATGCTGTATAGGAGATAAGACATGGTTCGCAATCCGTTGGATTTCAGCAACCGGCGCGGGTTTCTTAGCACAATGGGTGGCGGCTTTGGGTCGATCGCGCTCGCGGCAATGGCGGCCCAGGATGCGGCCCGTGCGGCCGTCGGAGAAGATCCGCTTGCGCCCAAAAAGCCGCACTTCCCGCCTAAAGCGAAGAGAGTGATTCTGCTTTGGATGCAAGGCGGTCCCTCGCAGATGGACCTGTTCGATTACAAGCCACGCCTACAAGCCGAAGCCGGCAAAGATATCCCTTTTGCGATCAACGCGAGCACCATCCGCTTCGAGAAGAAAGCGAAATTGATGCCTGCCGTTTCCCAGTTCCGGCAACAAGGCCAGTGCGGCATGTGGGTCTCGGACTTAATGCCGAATCTAGGCGCAAAGGCAGACGAGTTGTGTTGGCTCAGAGCCATGACCACCGATAGCGCGATTCACGCCGGCGCGATTCGGATCTTTCAGACCGGATCATTGCAGTTCGTGCGCCCGTCGATGGGCTCGTGGGTCGTCTATGGCCTTGGTACCGAGAACCAGAACCTACCCGGCTTCGTGGTGATCAGCCCGGTGTTGTATGGAGACGATGGCAGCCCGCTGCATTACTCCAACGTCTTTCTGCCGGCAATTTACCAGGGGACGCGGATTGGAAATTCGCACACGCCGATCAAAAACTCGATGATCGGCTACCTCAACGATCCCAGCCTCCCCAGAAACTTGCAGCGTCAGCATTTGGATTTGGTGCAAGCCCGGAATCGCATGGATATCGGGGATGCGGGCGAAGATCGCAATATCGAAGGTCTCATTCAATCCTATGAACTGGCTTTCAGGATGCAAGTGGCGGCCCCAGAGGTTTTTGACCTGAGCAAAGAGTCCCAGGCGACGAAGGATCTTTACGGTATCGGTGAGGAGGCGAGCGATGATTTCGGCCGCAAATGTCTGCTGGCGCGGCGGTTGGCCGAGGCCGGAGTCCGGTTCATCCAAGTGACTGATGGCGGCTGGGACCATCACGACAAAATAAAGACGAGGATGGGCAAAAGCGCGAAGGGGATCGACAAGCCGGTCGCCGGGCTGCTGGCCGATCTGAAGGCTCGCGGCCTGCTGGATGACACGCTGGTCATTTGGACCGGTGAGTTCGGACGCACGCCCTTTGAGCAAAGCCTGACGCCGGGCGCCGATGCGGCGGGACGGGATCATAATCCGTATTGCTGGACGAATTTCATGGCTGGCGCGGGGGTCCAGAAAGGCATGATCTACGGTGAGACTGATGAATACGCATGGAAGGGTATTAAAGACCAAGTGCATGTCCATGACCTTCACGCCACCATTTTTCATTTGTTAGGGCTAAATCATGAGAAGCTTACCTATCGTTACAGTGGGCGGGATTTCCGGCTGACGGATGTGTACGGCAACGTGGTGAAAGATATTCTCACGTAGGAGTCGTCGGGTCTGATTCCTGACAATGCGCAACTGGTCCAGACTGAACCAACTGGTCCAGACTGAACCAACTGAGACAGACTGAAGCAACTGAGACAGACTGAGCCAACTCAGACAGACTGAACCAACTCAGACAGACTGAACCAACTGAGACAGACTGAAGCAACTGGGACAGGCTGAAGCAACTGAGACAGGCTGAAGCAACTGTGACAGACTGAACCAACTGAGACAGACTGAACCAACTGAGACAGACTGAACCAACTGGTCCAGTCTGAAGCAAGGTGGGGCGGACGCCCTCGTCCGCGCGCGACCCCCTGGTCGCGCCTCCTGCGCTCGTTCTCAAATCTAGCAATGGACACCACACCACCGAAACCACCCTATCGAGCCCCGGCCCAAATCCCAAAGATCGAGCTACTATGGAAATGCATTGTTAATCGAAGGCAAAACCGCTATTAGTGTGTGGATCGCAGCCGCGGCCGGACTCGCAGGCACAATCACATTCATGTTCGCCCTGCCCCCTTCCAGCCCCGGCCCGCGATTCGTAGACGTGACCGCAAAATCAGAGATCGTATTTCGCACCGAGGGCAGCCCAACCAGTCGCAAGTATTTGCTGGAAACCATGGGCGGCGGCGTGGCCATCCTGGACTACGACGGCGACGGACTACTCGATCTCTTCTTCGTAAATGGCGCGAGCCTGACCGACCCCATGCCGCCTGCCGGTATGCCCGATAAATCAGACCCCCGGTTCTGGAATCGCCTTTACAAAAACATGGGAAACGGCAAATTCCAGGATGTTACCGTGCAAGCGGGTCTGGCTGGTCATTCCTTCGGCATGGGCGCAACCGTTGCCGACTACGACAATGATGGACGCCCTGATCTATACGTCACAAATTACGGAAGCAATACCCTATACCACAACGACGGCGGAGGCAAATTCTCGGATGTGACCAAGCTCGCCGGAGTGGGTGCAAGCGGTTGGTCCTCCAGCGCGGCGTTTGTCGACGTAGACAACGATGGCCACCTCGATCTATTTGTCACCCGCTATCTCAACTGGAGTTTCAAAGATCTCTGGTGTGGCGAGAAGAAGCCTGGCCTGCGTGCCTACTGTCACCCCGATCAGTTCGATCCGGTTTCGCACATTCTGTACCGGAACAACGGCGACGGGACATTCTCGGATATTTCGCAGAAATCCGGCATCGCGGCTCACCCTGGAAAAGGGCTGGGTGTCGCAATCAATGACTTCGGCCAGGATGGCTTAATTGATCTGGTCGTGGCAAACGACTCCTTTCCACAACAGCTCTTCCGAAACAAAGGGAATGGCAGCTTCGAGGAAATCGGCTTAGCCGCGGGTATCGCCTATGACGAAGATGGGAAGACGTTCGCAGGCATGGGCGTCGACTTTGCCGACTTCAATAACGACGGCTGGCCGGGCATCTTTATCACTGCATTGGGCAACCAACGATACGGCCTTTTCAAGAATTTGAAACAGAACTTTGAGTACGTGACCGGATCAAGCGGCATTGGCCGGATTACGATGCTGCATTCCGGTTGGGGCGCTCGTTTTATGGATTACGATAACGACGGATGGAAAGACCTGCTCGTCGCTCAGAGCCATGTGATGGACAACATCCAGCTAACGCAGCCTTCCTTGCGCTACCTGGAACCGCTTCTGTTGATGAAAAACAATCGCGGCAAGTTTGTCGATGTTTCCGGGCAGGCCGGTGATGCGTTTCAGGTGCCGCGTGCTGCCCGTGGAGCGGCGTTCGCGGACCTGGACAACGACGGATTCATGGATGTGGTCATCACCAGTAGTGAGCAAAATGCAGTGATACTCCGGAACACCGGAGGCAATGGAAACCATTGGCTGTTAGTCAATGCGGTGGGCACACGCAGCAACCGGGACGGGATTGGAAGCCGTATCCATCTCGTCGGCGCATCGGGAGCGGAGCAGTATGGAATTATCAGCGCCGCCGGTAGCTACCTTAGTTCGAGTGACCGCCGGGCGCACTTTGGCCTGGGTCGAGACACATCGGTTAAGCTGCTGGAAATCAGGTGGCCGAGCGGAA
>JANYCV010000271.1 GCA_025360145.1 Acidobacteriaceae bacterium | reverse complement strand
AACCACGCTCGTTGTCCGCCCCATCGCGTCGTAGTTATAGGTCGTCCAGTACTGCGTTCCACCCGGCAGATGCGGCTGCGACACCTGCTTCAACTTTCCTAACGGGCTGCACGCGCAAGGCGCATACACCGTGTCCACCACCGACTTGGTGGTTGTAGCGTCTCCGGTTTCCGCCTTGATCGTCCGGCCAAATCCGTCCAGCGTGGTCTTCACCCAGCGGCCGTTGGTAGTTGCTACCCGGGTTGGTGGCGTCGCCGTGTCGTTATAGACGTACCCCGTCCCCGCGCCGTTGGGTGAGACCGTTGACGAAGGCCGCGCGTTCGCATCGTAATAGGCGAACGCCGTGTCCCCGTTCGGTCCCGTCCCGGAACTCATTCCCAGGAACGAGGTCCAGTTCAGTGTGCTGGTCACCGCCGCTGCCGTGATCGACGAGGGCGCCGCAAAGTTCGTGCTCACATTCGTCGTCACCGTGGTGGTCACGCCGTTCACCATGCTTGTCAGCGCGGCCCCGCTAATATCGTAGGTCCGGCAAACGCTGGTACCCGGAGCGAAACTCGCCGTCAAGTTTCCCCGGTAGTTAAATGTGGTCCCGTAACTGCTGTCGTGCTCCCGAAGGTTGGCAACATCGGTCCACGCTCCGCTTCCGCACCCACCCCACCCCGTGTCATAGTGATTGTCGGCCAGCAGCACCGTTTTCGTCCCGTCCGTCACCGTGCTGGTCCGCAGCCGGTTAAAAATGTACCGCGACGTGTAGTTCGCATCGATCAGGTATGTGTTGGTATACGTCCGCATCGGTGCGGTGGTGTTGCCCCAATCGTAAATCGCCGTCGAGGTCACGTTGCCGTGCGTATCCACCACTTGGGTTGTTTGCTGCTGCGTGGCCGGGTTGTAATTTTGATCGTAGGCAGTTTTGACGGTCGACATATAGGGATTGTTTCCTGCGTCCCGGCTCCAGATAAACGTCTTGTCTATCTGCCCATTCTGCCCGTTCACCTTCTCGGCGTACTCGTTCATCAAACCGATATTCCACACCGCCGGGTCGAAGTTGAACACGTACACCTTGACCATGTCCCCCGCCCCCATATCGTGCATCCGCGCCTTGTAGTGGACGAACCGCCCCAACGACGTGTCGCCGGCGTCCCGCTCGATGTAATAGTACTTTTCACCGCCAACGGTTCCGTCGCTCGATTGATAACGCGTACTCACCTCGCGCTGCGTGCGCCCCAGCGTGGAGTTGTTCGGGTCTGAAGGAGCCGTGTATTGAAAATTGGCGTAAGTCCACCGGATATAGCCCTGGTATGGAAAAGTGACTTTGCTCAACTCGCCGCTGCCCGCCGCGTCATAGGTAAACGATGTGGAGAGGTTGGTTCCCGCCTGCTTCATGCTCTGCAGAAACGACCAGTTCCCAAAATTCTGGGCTCCCGAAAAAGGCGCTATCAAAGATCCGGTGGAGTAAGTGAACAGATACTTCTCTCCGGTGCCGATCCCGTTTACGATGCCTGTCAGATGCGGAATGGGGTCGCTGTTAAACAGGAAGTTATAGGTGTAGTAGGGTGTCGAGTGTACGCCCGCAACGGCTCGAACGTCTTCAATCTGCTGGATTCGCGCCGACGAATTCGGCCACGTGACCCCGCTGCCTGGATAATAGCGGATCAAAATCTGATTTCCGTTTGTATCCTGCATCAGTGTCGGATACTGGGATCCGGTGTCTTGCTCGCTCCCGGAGGATTGCGATCCGAACACCCAGAAGCTGCCGTCCGGGAAATAGAGTCTCTGCGTATTGGAGTCGTAGGAGACGTAAATCGATTCCTTCGACGTCCAGACACCCCCGGCGTTTTGATCCAGATGGTATTCGGCTCCGGTGGAATCGATGAACAGATAGTGGTGCAGGGTCAGGTAGCCCGAGTAGACAGGAGTCAGCGAGCCTGCCTGCACCTTCCATCCATAGCCGTAGCCGACATCTCTGCCAAGCTGCCAGATTGCCCCCGGATCCTTGCGCCAGTTCTGCGAGTTGTAGCTCAAATTGAAGCCGACACCCCAGCCGCCGCGGCCTTGCGGCTTGATCAGCGGCGTGGTGAAATTCAGATTGCCGGAGAGCATATTGATTTGCTCTCCGCCGCCGCCCCAATAATTGCCGGTAGG
>JANYCV010000480.1 GCA_025360145.1 Acidobacteriaceae bacterium | reverse complement strand
GTGCGATTCACGCCGAAATCGTAGGGAAGCGGGGAGCGCAGGGCTGCTGCGCGCAGATTGCGAAACAGAGCCAATCTCAGGATTAGGCGCGTTGGGTTTGTTCGTGTGATTTACGAGGAGTGGCCGACTCACTTACGCTCGCGGTTCTGTGTGCGGAGGATTTTACGAAACAGAGCCAATTCCGGAATTCGGACACGTTGGGTTTGTTCGTGCGATTCGGGATTGTCTTCACGATGTTGCCCTCACGCCCCAAGGAACGCAAGATTGCATTCGATCTTGCGTTCATTGGTGAATTCCAGTTCGCGGGTGGAATATTCTATTTTCAAAGATCTTGGGGCAGAGCCTCTTGCGAGGATGCCGGCACTTCTTGTTCTGGTAGCCAGTTTAGTGGAAGTCCGATTCGGTGCGAACCATCATTTGGAGAATATGTTTTTGTTTCATCGATTTGCGGCCCGAAAATAGTTGTGATCGTAAAATCTGGACTTGAACGTTCGTGATTTGAGCCTGGATACGGTTGATGCGACCACGGTGTAACCCGCCGCGATGCCTGCCATCTTAATAGATCGCTTTTCTCAGATCGACTTCGCGCGTGACGGAGGGTATGCGGAGTTTGGCGGGCACCAGTCTGGCAGTGCGGGGCGTCACGATCCGCAGCATTTTTTGAACTTCGTTCCACTCCCGCACGGGCACGGGTTGTTCCGCCCGACCTTGGGCCTGCCGACGGTCACCGGCGAGGAGGTTCCGCGCAGCATGGCGGCGACGTTCGACAACTCACTGAGAGGTAACCCTTCGCCTCCAAAGTTGATCTTCGTCCTTTGCCGCAAGACAGTTCCGGCCGAGCTGACATTCAGCGAGGTCTCCAACTCCGCAGCGATTCGTTTGGCCTCGGTCCGGAAGTCCTTGGCCTCCTCGACTCGCCCCTGCTCTTCGCACAGATCTGCCAGCCGTTCGGCAAGATCGGAGCGGTCCCGAACATCGGCCATTGCAAGTCCCTCTCGCAGGAGTTGCTCGCTCCTGCCCCAATCCCTTAATTCCGTGCGTGCGAATCGGTAGCAATCCGACCAACCGATCCATCCCCACCCCCAGCGTGGGTCCAGATTCAACCAACCGCGATAAAGCGCCTCCGCGCTGGCCGTCTCACCGAGTTCGAAATACGACTCCGCTAAAGCGCGCCGCCGGTTTTCGGTCAGCAAGTCGTCGCCGGTGCGAAAACGCCTCAGTCCCTCTTCGCAGACGGCAATCCTGGCGGTAAGGAACTGCCGGTCCTCCCGCCCCGCATGCCGCAACTCGTTTTCCAGATCCTGAATCCAATTAAACAGAGATTGCGTTCCTTCAAACCGTTCATCGAATTCATCGATCGATTGCATGCCGCTTTTATCGAAGATGCCGAGCACGTCCCGCCACGCCGCCAACCAGGTGCGGCAAGCGGCCGTGGCTCCTCCCGATGCCCGCGAGTCATAACCGGCCTGCATCTTGTCATCCAATAACTCGAAACAAGGTTGGTCCGGAAACCAGCGCTCCCACAAGGCCGCCAGACAAACCCAGATCCAATCGCTTTCCATCTGCTGGCGTCTGCCGTGGAAGGTGCGCTGGTCGAGGAGAGGCTTGGCGATCTCCTCCGCCGAGAGCGCCTGGCCGCACAGCCGTTCCAGCGAGGATCGATCCAGGTCTATGCCGAAAGAGCGCAACTTGGCGAGCAGATCGACATCGGTGAGCAGCTTCGCATCCGAGCGAAGCACCTTTCCCGCAGCCTGCTGGCGGTAGGCGGCATCCGAGGCGCGCTTTCTTTCCACGATTCGATCCATCGCCACCCAAGAGATCATGTTTTACCCGTTCTTAGCGGAGCGTTACAGTGGACCACTCCCGGAAGCTTTCGCCCACTCCCAGCAGGGTGTCTTGTGCAAATCTTACACCCCTTCGCCGGTTCCATTCAACAGTATGTCGAAGGGATTGCCGGGGATTCCTTGCGGCGTTGAGGACTGCGGGGTTCACGGGCAGCATCGCTTATGAGATGTGCTTGCAACTGCGGCGATCTGAAAACGCTGGATAGTTACGCCCGCCAGTTTCTGGAATACATGAAGTGAACGGACGCTATTTGGCGTCTTCCTCCGCTTCCTCAGCGTGCTTGACGATGTTGCCGGTCTGAAAGAGGATTCCCTTCAGGATCTCCGCCCACCGCTTCAGAAAGCACCAGCGCGGCTTCGTCGATACCGGTTCGTAACCGTCGCGGAGCATTCGTTTGGCGTCCGCGGATCGGACGTCATCCACTGCTTCGTTCACCTCGCAGAAGCCGGCCTGTCGACAACCTGTGGGTCTTTCGGGGAGAGATCATCCGCGACCTGCAGGAAACACCGATGCTCAGAAAGACTCCGGTGCATGAACTGCCCGGCGTCGTGCTCGAAAACGATGGACCACTCCTCCATCACTGCGATTCAGAGGAGCGGCAAAACTCCTTGCAG
>JANYCV010000453.1 GCA_025360145.1 Acidobacteriaceae bacterium | reverse complement strand
GTTACCGGCTCACCCAGGCTCTCCGCCTTCATGCCGCGGACCATTCCATCGGTGGGTTGCAGCGCGATCGTACGAACGCGGCTTTCCCCAATGTGCTGCGCCACCTCAACGATGACGTTCAGAGGGGTAGGTACCGTAAATCCTTCGCTGGTAATTCGAATCGCCGTGTGGATCACCGGGATCTCACCCTCGGCGAATTGAATATCCACCGCCGGACCCGTAATCTGAATCACTTTGCCAAACACACCTGTTTTTGTTGCCGTTGCCATAAAATTACTCCAAGGAAGAAGCGCCACTCACTACTTCAATAATCTCTCTGGTAATGCTCGCCTGCCGCACGCGATTCATGAACAGCGTCAGCCGGTCAATCACATCCGCCGCATTCGACGATGCCGAATCCATCGCAGTCATACGTGCGGCATGTTCTGACGCCGCCGATTCCATGATCGCCGTGAATAGTTGAATCTCCGCATACCGCGGAAGCATGGTTGCCAGCAGTTCCACCGGGGACTGCTCAAAAATATAGTCGATCCGTTCGCCATCCGCCGGACGTTCCACCGGCAGAATGCGCGTAGACATCACCTTCTGCGACATCATACTCTTAAATTCGTTGTAGATCAGGTAAACCGCGTCAATCTCATCGTTCTTTAGACGCTCTACCACTTTTCTTGCGATCTCGACCGCATCCGTATACACGGGTTTCTTGAAGATCCCCAGATACTCGCCCGTGATCACCGCGTTTCTCTTGCGGAAATAATCACGGCCTTTGCGGCCTAGTACCTCGAACTCAACCTTCGCATTCGGGTGATCGGCGATAAACTTCTGTGCGCCCTTGATCACGTTCGAGTTGAAAGCACCGGCCAGCCCGCTGTCGGAAGTAAGCAGCAGCAGTTGAATCCGGTTCTCCGCGCGGTTCGAGAGCAGCGGTGATGCCGCCGCTTCGTCGTCGTCCGCCGCCGCGATGATCACATTCGCCAGCATCTTCCGCAGCATCGCCGCATAAGGGCGCGCCGCGATCACACGGTCCTGCGCCCGGCGCAACTTTGCGGCCGAGACCATCTTCATGGCCTTCGTGATCTGCTGCGTATTTTTAATGGACCGGATGCGTCGCCGGAGGTCGATCAGGCTGGGCATTGTCTACTTTTTCTGCTCGGAAACGAAGCGCTGTTTAAATTCTTTCAGGGCAGCGTTCACCAGTCCCTTGAGTTCATCGTCCAAAACTTTCTTCTCGCGAATCTTCGGCAGCAATCCAGGATGAGCGTTCTCGACAAACTTGTAAAGCCCTTCTTCGAAGCTCCGGATCTGCCCCACCGGAAGATCGTCCAGGAACGCGTTGGTTCCGGCGTAAATAATCAGCACCTGCTTTTCCACCGGCAGCGGCTGTAATTGCCCCTGCTTCAGTATCTCTACCAGCCGCGCTCCGCGATTCAACTGCGCCTGCGAGGTCTTATCCAGGTCCGAACCAAACTGCGAGAACGCAGCCAGTTCGCGATACTGAGCAAGATCCAGCCGAAGCGTACCGGCAATCGACCGCATTGCTTTGATCTGCGCCGAACCGCCCACGCGGCTGACCGATATACCGACGTTGATGGCGGGCCGCTGATTCGAGTTGAACAGATCCGCTTCCAGGAAGATCTGCCCGTCCGTGATCGAAATCACGTTGGTCGGAATGTACGCCGAAACGTCGCCAGCCTGGGTTTCAATGAATGGAAGCGCCGTCAGCGATCCGCCGCCCTTTTCCTTGGAAAGTTTCGCCGCCCGCTCGAGCAAACGGCTGTGCAAATAGAATACGTCTCCAGGATACGCCTCGCGCCCCGGCGGACGGCGCAGCAGCAGTGAAATTTCGCGGTACGCCGCGGCATGCTTCGAAAGATCGTCGTAGATCACCAGCGCATGCATGCCCTTGTCGCGGAAATATTCGCCAAGCGCGCAACCGGCGTAAGGGGCGATGTACTGCATTGGCGCCGGGTCGGAGGCAGTGGCCGCCACCACAATGGTGTAATCCATGGCGCCCAGATCGGTCAACGTCTTTACAACCTGTGCGACCGTCGAACGCTTCTGTCCGATTGCAACGTAGATGCAGATTACATCGCCGCCCTTCTGGTTGTAAATGGTGTCGAGCGCGATCGTGGTCTTTCCGGTCTGCCGGTCGCCGATAATCAGTTCGCGTTGGCCGCGGCCAATCGGAATCATCGCGTCAATTGCTTTAATGCCGGTCTGCAGCGGCTCTTTTACAGGCTGACGATCCACCACGCCGGGAGCCAGCGCTTCCAGCGGATTGAACTGGTGGGTGTCCACCGGGCCTTTATCGTCAATCGGGCGGCCAAGCGCGTCCACCACGCGGCCGATCATCGCCTCGCCGACAGGAATCGACATGATTCGGCCCGTGCGGCGGACCTCATCGCCTTCTTTAAGTTCGGTGTAATCGCCCAGCAGCACCGCGCCCACCTGGTCTTCTTCCAGATTCAAAGCGATGCCCGAAACGCCGTGCGAAAATTCGATCAATTCGCCGGCCATGACTTTTTCCAAACCGTGAATGCGGGCAATACCGTCGCCGACCGAGATGACAAATCCGGTCTCGGTAACGCTCACCGCGCTATCGTAGTTCTCGATCTCGTCCCGCAGGACCCGCGTTATCTCATCCGCCCGAATCTGAGCCATAATTCTCTATTCCTTTCTCGCCGCCTATCTGGAGGTCAGCCGCTGTTTCAACGTGTTCAACTGCGCTCGAACCGATCCGTCGTAAATCGTCGATCCGATCTTCGCCACCACGCCGCCCAGCAGATCCTCATCCACCGCGTAATTGCAGCGCACCTCTTTCCCGGAAATCCGCGACAGCTCAACCTGCAGCGCCGATTGTTGTTCCCCGCTTAAAGGACGCGCCGATTTCACGTCGGCACGCACCACGCCTAAACGCTCGTCGAGAATCACTCCATATGCATCGACAATTTCGTCCAGAATCAAAATCCGGCGCCGGTCGATCAGAACATATAGGAAATTGCGCACGATGCGCGAAAGCGGCATCATCTCAGCAAATTTCGCCACAACAGCGCGCGTGCGCGATGCCGTGACAGCGGGCGAGAGAAGCACATTGCGCAACTCGGAACCGCCGGCCAGCATCTCCTGAAAGGAGTGGAGTTCTTCAGCGGCAAGCTTCGGTTCGAGTGCTGCTGCCGGGTTGAGCACGGCTTCCACCAGTGCCCGCGCGTATCGGGTAGCGACGGCTTGTGGCATCCTAGTTCAACGCCGCCTTTGCCTTCGCTTCGTGCTGCAAGTCCTGAACAAATGAATTCACCAGGCCATCCTGAATTTGCGGCGTCAATCTTCCGCGGATTTCCTGTTCGGCGATACCCATGGCCAGTTCAGCCGCCTGCGCCTTCAAGTCCAGGCTCGCATTCTTGGCCGCGGATGCGATCTCCTGCTCGGCTTGCGCCTGCATCTTGGCAAGGGTGTGCGCTGTTTCCGCGCTGATCCGCGCGCCTTCCGCGGCAATCTCTTCCCGCGAACTCTTGCGCAGCGCCTGCACTTCTCCGGCAAGGTTTGAAATACGTGCCTCAATAGCGGTGGCGCGTGCTTCAGCTTCCGCCTTCACGGCCGCTGCGTCTACAATGCCTTTTTGAATCTCCGCGCTCCGGGAAGCAAAAAACGGACCGCCATTCTTCGCTGCCAGATACCCTAGCCCGATCGCTAGAATGCCGAAGTTCGCCCACTTCCACCAAATCTCGTTGGGCATTTCGTTCTGTTCCGCGGATTCGGCATGCTCGCCAAGTTTTTCTCCGGCCTTTTCGACAGCGTGCTCCTGGCCAACGGCGGACCACGCGCCCAGCAACATCACGGAAAGCAGTAATCGTTTCAACTCGCTCTCCTCTGTAAGATGGTTTCGGTAATCTGAGCGGCTAGTGCCTGGCTATTCGACGCCAGAGTTTCGCGCGCTTCCCGGGCCTGCGCGCTAATCTCAGCTTTCGTGGTTTTCATCAAAACCTCCGACTGCTTTCGCGCGTCAGAGAGTTGTGCGGTCTGCTCATCGCGCCATTTGCGGCGCAGTATTTCC
This sequence comes from Acidobacteriaceae bacterium, assembly GCA_025360145.1. Lineage (GTDB taxonomy): Bacteria > Acidobacteriota > Terriglobia > Bryobacterales > Bryobacteraceae > JANXXV01. The sequence continues at coordinate 1,032 of JANYCV010000453.1, read as the reverse complement.
TGTTCCTGATAGATCTCGCTGCGGGCGGCTCGGATCGATTCTTCATAAGCCTCCGCTTTCGAGGCGGCCCGTTCCAGGCTCTCCGCCGCCTGCTTCCGGGCACCCTCGGTAGCTTCCTTCCTTGCATGAAGAACTTTTTCGAGAGGCTTGAAGAACATTGCCTTCAGATAAAAATGCAAGAAGATAATGAGAAAAAAGGTGGGGAGGCCCTGTAACAGTACTTGGCCTAGCGCGTGTAGTGTTGCGTCCATGAAGTTTCGGCAGGGAACGGCCTGAGACAGGCAAATTACTGGAAAGTGCACGCCCCGAAGGGCCTAAAGTAGCACGATTCGACCCTTTTCCGCAAGCGCAAGCTTTACTTATTCGCTCCGAAAGCGCCTCGGACAGAAACGCCGGCGCCGAACTCAAAATGCCGGTCGGGCTCACCGCCGGGATCGTGGAGATACGGGTCTGGCCGATTCGGTTTCATCGCAAAGTACGGTCCGATGGATGCCGACTTGCCCAACGGAATATACGCGTATTTCAGAATCGGTAATTCAGGCGCTAAATCGAAAGTGAAGTGGTCGGCGATTGCATCGAAATTGTAGACGGTGCCGAAGCCCATCACGCTGCCGGCCACAATCTGATGACTGTCCAGGTGGCAATCCGTGATGTCCCCGACTTCAATGTGTAATCCGATCCCAACTCCGCTCTGCCGAAAGCTATCGCCTTTGGCTTGTGATGCATTGGCGAGTCCCGAAAGCGTCCCCCTATCGTCAAGCTTGAGCTGGTCCTTGAGCTTCTGAACGCGGGCCTTCAGGCCGAGCACATCCTTGCAGAAGAACTGAAATCCGGTAGGTTGCGGGTTTCCCATCACCTGCAGCACCCCCTTATAGCTGCTCCGCTTATCCGTATCGATGTATGGGTCGATGCAGATGCCAATGGCATTCAGTGCGCCTTTGATCGTGACGATTTCTCCCAGGTGATCGGCAATATCCGTCCCGCGCCAGATTCCGTGTTTTAGATAATCTGATCCGATTCCCATGTGCCGAT
>JANYCV010000432.1 GCA_025360145.1 Acidobacteriaceae bacterium | reverse complement strand
ATCCGCTGGTGCTGCTTGCCAGCTACACTTTCATTTTCCAGTGGTGCCTGAAACAGACCCCGCCGGCCGATGCATTTACCACCAACTACACGCTGTTTATTTTCACGGGATTCCTGCCCTGGCTGCTGTTTCAGGAAACCGTGTTGCGGTGCTCTTCTTGTCTGATCGACCACTCGAACCTGATCACCAAGACCGTATTCCCTTCCGAATTCGTGCCGGTGTCCATCTTTTTGTCGTGTCTGATGAGCCACCTGCTGGCGCTGCTGCTCGCAGTGGTGATCATCGGCGTCTGGGATCAACATTTTAGTTTCATGATCCTGTTGCTGCCTTTTTACATGGCCGTGCTGGGTCTGTTTGCAATCGGGATCGGTTGGATTGTTGCCAGTCTACAGGTTTATTTGCGGGACACCGCGCAACTTTTGAATGTCGTGATGACTTTCTGGTTTTGGATGACGCCGATTATGATCGACGAGCAGAAGGTTCCGGAAGGATTCCGGTTCATCATGCAAATCAATCCGCTGGTATATGTGGTCCGCGCCTACCGCGAACGGCTGCTCTCTTTCCAGCCGCCGAATCTATCCGATTTCGCTGTTCTGTCCGCCTACGCGATCACCTCATTCGTCGTAGGCGGCTTGTTCTTCCGGCACCTCAAACGCGGTTTCGCAGATGTTCTATAAAGGGAAAGGATTTCCGTGCCATTGAATCGTAGACAGTTTCTGATGAGTGCCGGCACGACCGGCGCCGCAATGTTCGCTACTGCATCCGCCGCCACTAAACCCGTGGAGCGCCCGAACATCCTGTTCATTCTTGCCGACGACTTGGCCGCCTGGATGCTGGGCTGTTACGGTAACAAGGAAATCAAGACGCCGCACATCGACAATCTGGCGCGCGGCGGCATGCGCTTTTCGAACAACTTCTGCTGTACGCCGATTTGTTCGCCCAGCCGGGCCACGCTCTTCACCGGCCGAGTGCCCCGCCAACATGGCATTGAAGACTTCTTGACGCCGAAGCCCATTGCAACCCCTCCGCAAGGACAGGAGGCCGCGCCGGCTTCTTTCGCACAGGAGATTATGATCTCCGACGTGCTCGCGCAGCAGGGTTACAACTGCGGATACGTGGGCAAGTGGCACATGGGTGACGACCTCCAGCCGAAGCACGGCTTTCAATACACCTGCACCATAGCCGGAGGCTCCGGACCGTATCAGAATCCGGAAATGAGCACCAACGGAACGGTGGCGAAGGAGCAGGGTTACTCCAGCGATGTGATGACCCAGCGCGCGTGCTCGTTTCTAGACCGGCAGAAGGCGGACAAGCCATTCTTCCTGACCATTGGCTACCAGAACCCGCACACGCCGTACGATGGTCACCCGCAAAAGTATTACGACATGTATGCGAAGTCCATCTTCGATACCTTTGGATGGGAACACGCCGCACCGAACGCACTTCGCGAGAAGGACATGCTGAAGGATACAGTGGGCAACATCCGTAAGTGCGCTGCATCCACCACTGCTTTAGACGATCAGATTCCGGTATTGCTGAAGAAATTGCAGGATCTCGGGCTGCGCGATAATACGCTCATCGTCTTCACTGGCGATAACGGCTATCTGCTGGGCCGCCACGGGTTGTGGAGTAAGGGCCTGGCATCCGATCCAATTAATATGTACGACGAAGTCATGCGCGTACCAATGATCTGGAATTGGCCGGGCAAGATTCCCACCGAATACGTTGCACCGGACTTGGTGAGCTTCTACGATGTAATGCCGACCATCTGCGAGATCACAGGCTCCCCGGAACCCGCCGGCCGGAAACTGATCGGCAGAAGCTACGCGCCGATCATACGCCGCGAGCGGTTACCGAAGAAACAGCCGTGGAAGCAGGTGGCGTACGGGCATTTCCGTAACACGGAAATGATCCGCGACACTCGCTTCAAACTGGTTCTTCGCGACGGCGGCGCTGGGCCGGGCGAACTGTTCGATATCAACGCCGATCCGCGGGAAAAGACAAACCAGTACGCGAACCCGCAATTCATCACCGTCCGGGATCGATTGACCAAAGACCTTGCAGCCTGGCGGCAGCGGACGTCGTAAAGCTAATACAGAAGCTTCAACGCCAACTGCGCTTGCCGCGGGTTATTCGTCTGGCTGCTGATTACGCCGAAGGTAGAGTTGCCGATAAACATACCAGCGACGCCGAATCGCACATGATTCGCCGCGTTGAAGAACTCGCCGCGGAACTGCAAATTGAACCGACCGTCGTGCCCGAACTTGTTGTTTTTGAATACACCCAAATCCAAATTGTTCGTTCCGTGCCAGCGTGTTTCGGGAAGCGTCCGAGGGGACGTTCCGAACGTATATGGCGCTGCCTGGCTGAATACACTGGTGTCAAACCACTGGTTCAACCGGCTCTGAGCCGATCCATCCCGCTTTGCGCTTTTCCCGTTGTTGTTGGGACGCGAATTGCTGCTGTAAGAACCATAAACATCTGTCACATCGTTGAATGCCCCCGTGAGATTCGTCAGCGATCCCACTGCAACCGGCCCTCCGCTTTGCGCGGTGTACAGTCCGCTGACCTGCCAGCCGGACACGAAGCGGTCCACCGGCCCCATTGCGTTCAGAAGCTTCTGGCCTTTGCCGAAAGGCAGATCCACTGTGTAGTTCACCACCAGACGCTGCGGCACATCCCCGACGGCGAGTGAGCGGTTGAGCCGGCGATTGTTATTGTTCAGATAGCCCATGCTGGTGCCCTGCGCGCCGCCTTCCAGCCAGTCGCTGCGGCTCTCCGTATCGCCGATGGCCTTGCTGAGCGTATACGCAACACCTACCATCGAAACTCCGAACCGCTTATTGAACTGCAGCTGGAAAGAGTGATAGCTGGAATGGCCAAGCGGGTTTCCTTCCGAGTACAGCGTCTGGAACTGCGGATACGGGCGCAGCAATTGAGCACGCTGCACGGTTGGTTGCGCAAGCGGACCGGCCTGCACCGTTCCGAAGAAAGGATTTTTCACAAGTTGTTGCAGCGACGAACCCTGGCTGAGATAGGAGTCGGCCAACTGATTCAGCTGGCTGGCCCATTGGGCGGGAAGACCAGTGCCAACGCTGCCTGCGTAAAGAACCTCCAGCACCATCCCTCGGCCCAACTCCTGCTGAATATCGAAGTTCCACTGCTGCATGTATCCGGAACGGAAGCTGCGCTGGTTGGCGGCGGCATTCTGTCCAACGAGGGTGTTGAGACCCGCCGAGCCTCCCGGAGGATTGATGATTCCGGTTGGATAGGGATTGTCGAGCGTGTCATATGGCGTTATGCCGCCATTCAAAGATGCCACCGCAAGCGTGTTGATGGCCCATGCGGGCGCGCGGTTGTCGCCGGTCACTTCTGTGAGGGCCGCGGGAATCCAGAACAGACCATAGCCGCTGCGAATCACGGTCTTCGGGAATAGCTGGAAAGCGAATCCGACGCGCGGCCCGAACTGCTTGGCGAAAAGATCATACGGGGATCGAGTCTTGTCGTCGGCAAACCGGAAGCCGCCCGTTAGCGGAAGGCCCACTGTGGAGCTGATCGGCAACTGAGCCGACGGGTCAAACCACATTTTCCTGTTGAAGCGTTCGGTGATGGGGAACTCCAGGCTGTAATCCATTCCGAGGTTCAACGTCAACCGCCGCGTGATTTTCCAATCGTCCTGGACAAACAGCGAAAGGTAGCTGCGCTGATTGGCCAGCCGCTGGCTCTTCGCCACTGACGCGCTGGACATGTAGCCCATCATGAAGGAAGCGAGCGGCACACCGCTGCTGGTATCCAGCTTCTGCGGATTGATCGCGCTCATCTGATTGTTGAACTGGAAGGCCGGTAGGAACGAATTCTGCTGGAACTGATTCAACTGCTGGACGCGATAATCCGCACCGAACTTGACGGTATGGGACGTCTTCACCCACGTCAGCGAGGCGCGCTGGCCCCAACTGTTCAGGTCCACCAAGGTCATGCCGGCGGAAGCGGAACTTCCCACCGCAACCAGACCGCTGACGTTGAACGCGGGGAACGACTTGATCTGAGTCGCGTCCGCCAGCGCCTTCGGGAAACCGAGCGTAGTAATGTCGAACCCCAGCGCGTACGGAATGCTCGGATTGTCATAGCGGGCAAAGCCGGTGTGAAATTCGCCGATCAGACCCGGACTGAAAACGGCGGTCGCGGCGATGGTTGCATGAGTTCGGGCGTAGGTGGCTTGCCGGGTGAGGTTGACTTTGTATCCCAGGGGATCAATGTTAAATACATTCGCCCAGATCCGCGAGTAGGTTCCGTAGAACTTCCACCGCGTGCTTAGATTGTGGTCGATCTTTGTAACAATTTGATGCTCATTGGTTCCGCTGCCGCCAACCGTGGAGTAATTGTTGACGTGTGTGAGCGCATTGCCCGACCCATTCGGCGATGGCCAAATAGGAGTGACGTTGGAGGCCACCTTGCTGATGCGGGACGCGGGGATAATGTTGCCTGAAAACACGTCTCGCGTGTAACTTCCATCCGGCAACTGGCGGGTGGTGAGCGGGTCGGCGACAAGCACCATGTTCCCGGACGCTCCGAAGGTCTGAGAAAAGTTGCCGGTGCGTTCCAGCGCCGTTGGCACGGTGGTGATGCTGGGCGCTCCATTCCGGTTACGATACTCTTCCCAATTGGCGAAGAAGAATGTTTTGTCCTTCCTGATAGGGCCGCCGATCGAAGCTCCAAACTGATTTTGAATGAGATTCGGCCGCGCATTGCCGGCACGATTCTGAAAGAAGTTATTCGCGTTCAGTAACTTGTTCCGGAGGAATTCGTAAATCGATCCATGCAGTTCGTTCGTGCCGGACTTGATGCTGATGTTTACAACGGCGCCGGAAGTCCGTCCGAACTCCGCGGAGAACTTATTGGTCTGCACACGAAATTCCTGGGTGGCATCCACCGGGGGCACAAACGAGGGAGAGTTCATCTGCGCCAGATCGAGCGCCAGCCCTTCCACCATCACGGCATTCGCGTTCGCCAAGCCACCATTCGAGGAGAAATTCCCAAGCGATCCGTTCTTGCCGCCGAAACCTCCTTGAATCCGGATTCCCGTCGAGAGCCCCACCAAGTCCAGCGGGTTGCGCCCGCTCAGCGGAATCTCACTGATCTGCCGGTTTTCAACCACGCTGCCGATTGTGCTGGTGGCTGCGTCGAGGATGACGCCGCTCCCCTCCACTGTCACGGTGTCCCGCGTTTGACCAATTTCCATGGCGAAGTCGATGCGTGCGACCTGATCCACGGCAAGCGTCACCGGCTCGCGTTTCACCAGTTTGAAGCCCGGCGCTTCGGCGGTCACGCGGTATCTGCCGGGAAGCAGAGCGGTCACCAGGAAGTTACCCACATCGTTAGCTGTTGTGGCGCGCGAAACTCCGGTGTCGAGATTCGTCGCCGTTATAGTGGCACCTGGCACGAGTGCATTGCTGGCGTCGACGACCGTTCCCGTTACTTGCGCGGTCTGTCCGAAGGCGCGGAGCGCACAGACGATGACCAGCGCGAACAGTAGCATGTTAGATCTAAGTCGGTTCATTGAATTGTTTCCTCTCAGTCTGGTGAAGTGGAATGCCTTTCCGGACGAAACACGCGATGAGTCTTAGGAGGGCAAGCAGGTAGCCCGAAGTGTTAGAAACTCGATTGTTCCCATGAGTAAACGTGGCCTGGCGAAGCGTCAGACAGACAATATAACGTTTGGGTGAAGGAGTCAACCGCTGGTCAAGCGATTAAGCGTTGTCGCAGCGTTTCGTGTGGCTGACGCATTGGCGCCTTCGTCCCGCTTCCGGCAGCGGGACGGAGGCGTCCCGCGCCGGCCAGGGGGCCCGCCCTACCTCGGCTGCTGCCTTCGTAATTACCTCAGTGAAGCACATACCCAGCTATTAAAGTTGTCCTATTTGGGGAAGGAAGTAATGCCAGTTGGCAGACCCCTTTCCCCTCCGTGTCCATTTTCTAGAACGGTGCTCGATGTCAAGGGTACGCTTCGCCACGCACCAGCCGCGCGCTCTTGCCAGATCCTCGCCGTCAGAATGGCGAGCGGTGAAAGCCGGATCAAAAACCAGGCACGGAACGAGGACTGGTGGAAACTTTCCGCGATCCCGGTTTTCCACCGTCTTCCACCGCCTTCGGAAACCTCGCAAGTGCGGCGAGTTTACCACGTTTTCACCGCCTCGACGGCGGCTTTTTTGTAGACATGCTACAGGGGACATTTCTATCGAGGCTTGAGATCCCAGTGTTACCCGATTGACACGGGCCTCTGAACCCGGATAGCATGATTGCATTGGAAATCAGCAGTTTCAGGAGGTTACCTTGCATCGCATAGCTTCAACAACAGCAGTGTTTTTTCTTACCTGTCTGCACATGTTCTCGCAGACGACATCCACCACCATTCTGGGAACAGTCACAGACGCCACCGGTGCTTCAATCGGTGGTGCAAAAGTGACCGTTGCCAACATCAACACAGGAATCAAGCGCGAGGAGATCACCTCTGCTTCCGGCAACTACACGTTCCCGCTGCTCGATGTAGGCCAATACTCGGTCACCGTGGAAATGAAAGGCTTTAAGACCGAAACGCAGACTGGCATCGA
>JANYCV010000382.1 GCA_025360145.1 Acidobacteriaceae bacterium | reverse complement strand
CGCGCCAAAGAGGGCTGTCGTGACAGCCTCTTCACTATCTCTTGCGCCACTCCAGACCTCCGCCACGGTGATCGGAGAACACGCGATTATCCCGTCAGAACCGGCTAACTCGGACCATTGATCAAGTATGACCCGGTCGCGCCGGCGCAATACTTCGATGACGACATCGGAATCAAGGAGCACGCCTTTCATTCGGCAAGCCGGGACAATCTCGCGGCACGCGTTCCCTTGCGCAGTGCACGAACATAGGCAGTGCTGTCACCCAAGTCCTCGCGATCACCCCAAGCGCCAACGGCGGAGAGCATCACTTGCGCTCGATCGAGCCTGTGCTCTAAATACTTATCCCTGAGAGTGCTGCGTATCAGATCGGAGACCGTAGAACGGCGGTGTTTTGCAATGGCCCTAAGAACTTTCAAGAGATCTGCGTCCAAATATATTTGTGTCCGCACCATGATGTACATTATACACCGCCAAGCAAAGCCGCGGTACCGATAACCAGAGGACCGTGATCGGCGCGCGTCACTGAATCAAGCGGCGGCGCATGGCGAATTTCACAAGCTCGGTCGAGCTCTTCAGTCCGAGCTTCTTAAGAATCCGGCCGCGGTGCGCATCCACAGTGTAAATACTAACGTCAAGCTCCGTAGCCACCTCCTTCGCAACCTTTCCTTCCGCCAGCATCTGCAAAATTTCGCGCTCGCGGGCAGTGAGGGTATCGAAGGGGTCCGTGGTCTGCTGATAATCTTCCAGAACTGTCCGGGAAACGGCCGGACTAAGAAAGCCTTCCCCAACGGCAACGGCGCGGACGGCGCGGAGCAGATCTTCATCAATGGAGTCCTTCAACAGATAGCCGCGGGCACCTGCGCGCAACGACTCGCGCACATAGACCGCATCCTTGTGCATGCTGAGAATAAGGATCCGGCTCTCGGGATAATGTTCGAGGATGCGGCGGGTGGCTTCCACACCGTTTACTTTGGGCATTCCGATATCCATGATGATGACGTCGGGGCGCAGTTCGCCAGCGAGCTCGACGGCGAGCTCGCCGTCTCCGGCCTCGCCGACGACTTCGAGGTCGGGCTCCTGACTGAGAATCAGCCGGAATCCCTTGCGGACAACGGCGTGATCATCGGCGAGTAAGATGCGGGTTTTGCGAAGCATTCTGTGTTTTTTCGACGGGCAGCTCCACTTCAATTGTCACACCTTGACCCGGCGTCGACGTCACTTTCAGAGTTCCACCGGCCGTGCGTGCGCGCGCTCGCATTCCCACAAGACCTAGGCCGGCGCGGCGGCTGGTGTTAACGAAGCCGCACCCGTTGTCGGAAATGGTGAGGGAGAGACGGGAATCACCGGAGGCAAGGCGCATGCGCACCAGTGTTGCGCTTGCATGGCGAACGATGTTGGTGAGCGCTTCCTGGGCGATGCGGAACAACTGAGTTTCGGTTTCACCGGGCAGGCGGTTAAGTTCCACGGCTTCATAGTCTACCTGGATGCCGGTGCGCTGGGAGAAGGTGTCCGCAAGCCAGCGGAGGCTGGCACTCAGTCCGAAGTCGTCGAGGATGCTTGGGCGCAGAAGTTGGGAAAGCTCGCGGGCGTTGTCGATGCCTTGCTTCACCAGTGCCAGGCAATCATCCATGCCGGAGACATCGTAGCGGCGGGCGTTGTGCATGGCGACGAGGTTGGCTTCTAGCGCGCTCAAGGTTTGTCCAAACTCGTCGTGCAACTCGCGGGAAAAGCGCCGCGCGGTCTCTTCCTGATCGGACATGGTTCTCGACGACAGGGCGCCCAGTTCCGCCGCCTGCCAGTTGAGACGGCGGAACATCTGGCTGACCGTGCGAACAGTGAGTACCGCCCCGGCCATTGCCGTCAAAAGCGCCACTCCCAGCAGCATCAGCGAATTGCGGACGCGCTTCTGGGATCCCACCATCTCGCGCTTCTGCGCGGCGGCAGCAGCGTCGAAGTGGGAACTGGCAAGCTCAGCCAGCACGGTGATTAGCTCTTCATGACGCCGGTAGAACTGTTCGGGCGGGGGTTCACCGGTCCGGAGGATCCGCCGCCCCTCGCCGATGAACAATTCCGCCGACTCATCGAGCTTGTTCCACAACTGCGGATCACCTGTGTCGCGACCGGTGTGAATGGTTCGCCGAATCGCATGCTCCCGGGCATCCAGGATCTCCATTAGAGCTTTGCGATTCGTTCGGTTGGGTCCCGAAGCCAAAGTATAGAAGACAGCGCTGAGGCTGTCTTCGTCTCTCTGAATATCATCGATCAATCGCAGTGTCGCGCGCTGCTCCTCCACCAGCCGCGCCGCACCGGACTCCGCGGAACGCATGGCGTCGATGCCGACATAGACGCTCGCAACCAACAGCACGATGAGAAGTGTGAATCCTGCGACTAAGACGCGCAGGAGATGGACGCCGATCGGGCGGTCGCCAGTCATTTAGTTCGAGTGTCGCATAACTCAGTTGCTCGAAGAGCGGAGTGATTCAAGCGGCGACGACTGGGTCGGAGCGGCGGAACCGGGGTTCCGGCGTGGCTGACACGTGGCCACTGCCAATCGGTACGAATCGCCCGAGACGCGCATCGTAGGACGAGATCTCCCCGGTGGAGATCTGATAAGTCCAGCCGTAGAGCTGAATATCTCCGCGGGCGAGAGCGACGCTGACCGGCGGGTGCGTTTTCAAGTGTTCAAGCTGGGTGATCACGTTCTCTTCGGTGAGCCGCTGGAGCACGGTTTTCTCGTCCGGGCAGCAGTGATTCTCCATCACCATAAGACGGGCGCCTTCGGCGTGATGCAGCCAGCGCGAGACGGCGGGCAGGCCCTGCACCGACTCCCGATGGAGTACGCCTTTCATGGCGCCACAATCGGAATGGCCGCAGATGATGATGTTAGGTACTTTGAGGACGGAGACGGCGTACTCGATTGTAGCCGTGACGCCGCCCGCGCGGTCGTCATAAGGCGGCACGATGTTGCCGGCGTTGCGGCATATGAATAGATCGCCGGGATTGCACTGTGTCAGCATCTCCGGCATAAGCCGCGAGTCGGCGCACGTAATGAACAGCGCCTGCGGATTCTGCACGGAAGCAAGCTCCCGGAACAGGCCCTTGTACCGCGGATAGACGCGACGTTGAAATTGTTGAACACCTTCAAGCAGTTTGTGCATATGTTTTTGGGTTGACGTCCTTCTATTGCAGTAGACGATGCAAACCGCGCGAAGGCAAGAACAAAAAGCCCAATATACAGAACAAGACTAAGGATCGGGTAGAAGAACCAGTAGTCTATTGTTTAGTCCGCGGGAAACGCGCAGGCTATCAGGAGCGCGACGTGTAGCGCCTGCATTACAAATGAATGAAGCTGGGTATGTGCTTGACTCAGACAATTACTACAGCAGCAGCTTACGCAGGTAGGGCGGGCCCCCTGGCCGGCGCGGGACGCCCTCGTCACGCTGCTGGAAGCGGGACGAAGGCCTCATGCGCCAGCCACACGAAGCGCTGCCAGACCGTACCCAGTCAAATTTAATAACCATCTTGTGGCATCCTCCGTGGTATTTCTAGTTCCCCTTCCGGTGTGCCTGGGAATTGGCATCGCGGCCGGACTGCAGCGTCCGCGGCGAGCCGGCCATCTGCTTCCGTCCGGCCGCACGGGAATCATGACACGCCATACACTTGCGGGTCAAAATCGACCGCACGCCGCGCCGAAACTCCACGATCTCGCCAGAGACAAAAAAAACGAAAGCAAAAGGAAGCAACGGCGTCCATGTGGTGACCATAAGGAGGCGCACGATCTTGATCGCATTGTCTATCGGCGCTATCCCCCGGGCCACGAATAATCCGGACAAAGGTGAGGAAAGCAATGAATCCAACAGCGAAAGAGAATCGAGAACAGTCCCGGCGCAGTTTCTTCGGAAGCTCCGTCAAATTAGTAGGCGTGGGCGCAGTCGCCGCAACCCTGGGGGCCCAGACCACCAAGCCGCCCTCCGATGTGGATCTTTTGAACTACGCCCTTACTCTTGAAAATCTGGAATCAGCCTTTTACGTACAAGGCCTGACGAAACTGACGGCCGCCGATTTCGCGGCAAGCTCCCTGCTGAAAAATCTGGGCAGTGGTGTAACGGATAAGGTCGTGGACTATCTCAAGATCATCCGCGACGATGAGACTGCTCATGTAAATACCATCGCAACCGTCATCAAGTCGCTGGGCGGCACGCCCGTCGCCGCCTGCCCCAGCTACAACTTCACCTACGTCACGGCGGACGACTTCTTGAAGCTAGCGGTCATTCTGGAAGATACCGGCGTCTCGGCATACGATGGCGCCATTGCTTTGATCCAAAATCCGGATCTTCGCACCGCTGCCGCCACAATCGCCACGGTGGAAGCGCGCCACGCCAGCTACCTGCATGTGTTAAACGGCGACCTTCCGTTCCCAGCGCCGTTTGACCCCACCAAGACGCAGGCGGAGGTCATAGCCCTGGTGACTCCATTCCTGAGCAAGGATTGTCTGGCCACGGCGCCGCCGGTGGTACCGCCGTCTACCGTTGTTACCAAGGCCGTAGCGAACCCGAAGAGTGCCACCGTGATCAGTTCCACCGTCCTCGACGGAAGCGCCTCGGTGGCCGGCGACGGAAAGCCGCTTACGTATCTGTGGAAGCCTGCGTCAGGCGGAAAAACTGCCGCTATCCTCAACGCCAACACCGTCAATCCGCAGGTCCAGTTCGGTGAAGGATTCGGCTATTACAACTTCGAATTGACGGTAACCGACAGCACCGGAGCCACAGCCAAGGATCAGACCAGCGTCTTCTACGCCGGCCGCTAGATTCTTCGCAGCACGTAGTCCGCTGCGGTAACGCCCCGGTATTGAGCCTCTTCAAAGATGGAGAACCCGCTCAGATCGGAGTTCGCAAACACCAGATTGCCCGCCGGTTTCGCAAGACGCCGGCGGGCTTCTGAAAAGATGGCTCCCACCTTAGGCCGCGCCATGGCGTGCCCGATGCGCATGATGTCCACCCGCGAAACGCACTCACGGATATCCGGATGCGCCCGCGCCAGATCGTTCAGAATCGCGTCCTTCCAATAACTCCAATCCCGTGCCAGCAGTTGCTTTCGATTCTCCACGGGCGTTCCGCCGGCCAGTGCCCAATAGTAGGTCCAAACCGTTCGGTCTATTCGCGAACGGAGGGTCATATGAGTGGAGTTTACATAACCCAGCGAAGCGGACCCGTAGATCACGTTATCCCACGCCAGTTCGACTCCCGCCTCGCGCGGCAGCCGGTCCAGCGTAAGATTTGCAGTCAACCACGGCGAATATTCGAATGGCACCTCCGGCGGATTCTCTAAAACATAACGGGCGACAAATGTAGGAGCGGCAAAAATCACTTTATTCGCGATGTATTCCACATCGCCCGCCAGCACGCGATACCTCTGTCCGTCCGCGCGAATCCGCCGGACTAAAGATTCCGTCCGCACGTAGCGGCTCAACTTCGCCAGCAGCTTCTTCACAATCCAGCCGTTACCTTCCGGCCAAGTGAGCGGCCCCTTCTCATCGTGCTGTCGCGAGGCGAAGTAATGAACACCCGCCCACGCCGATGTGTCCTGGGCGTGCGAACCGTAATCGTCGCGGCAGGAATAGTCGACGTACCAGTTCAGATAAGCGGAATCGAACCGCTGCTGCACCATCCATTCCTTCATGGAGAGCCTGTCCAGCGCCGGGTCGGTCGCGCCCGCCTCCATCGGGATCGTAAATTGGCGCGATGCCCGGAACTCCTTCATCGCGATATCGAAGCGGCGAAACTGCTCGCGATCCTTCGGCGTTGCCGCGATCTCCGGCTCCAGATTCTCCTGCCAGCGCCCGTGCAGGAAAAGCCGTTCCTGGGGAGAGAAACAGAGAACCCGTTCGTCCCACTTGCCATCGCGCAGCACGCCGAACTCTTCCATCAGCTCGCGTACCAAAACAGCTTCCGGATTCGGAACCGGAACATAGTGCGCGGCCCAGGGATATGGACTGATTTCGTTCGCTCCGCTTCGGGAATTTCCACCGGCCTGCGGCTCCATCTCAAGCAGGACAAAATCGCGGAAACCATTCTTATCCAGCCGCCATGCAGCGGACAGTCCGGCTATTCCACCGCCGACGATCACCACCGGAATCTTCACCACCTGGGTCGAGGTAGAGAATTTAATGCCGTCCCGCAACGTGTGCCCTACGATCTGCGATTCGTGTACGAATCCGCCGCTCACGTGCCGCTCCGCCTTCAGCGGGAGGCCCACCAGCGCGGCGCTCAGAAACTGCCGGCGAGTCGGCATCAGTGGGCGATGTCTTTCCATTCCCGCTCATAAAGCCGGACCAGAATCTGATCGTTCAGCCGGTTGGCCTCCACTTCCATGGGCCGCATATCGTTCGGAAATCGAAACAGTTCCGGCAGTGCTTCCAAGGTAAGAAACTTCATACCCTCCGGCAATTGCGCCGGCAGTGCGTACTCGCGCGCGGCCGCCAACACAAAGCCCCACTCGCCAAACGACGGAACATATACATGATACGGATAGGTCTTCAATCCCGTCTGCTTCAACGTGGAAACGATGCACCAATAAGACTGCCGCGCAAACAGCGGCGAAGTGCTCTGCACCACAATGGCGCCTCGCGCGGAAACGTGTTTTGCCAGCAGCCGGTAGAACGCCGTGGTGTAAAGCTTTCCCAACGAATAGTTCGTCGGATCGGGGAAGTCCACTACTACGAAATCGAACATCTCGCGATTGGTATCCAGCCACGGAAAGGCATCTTCATTGATCACGCGCAGCTTCCTGGAATTCAAGGAATCGTGATTGATCCCGGTGAGCATGGGGTTAGTCCGGAACAGCTTGGTCATCTCCGGATCCAGGTCCACCAGCGTGATCGCTTCCACGTTCGGATACTTCAGAATCTCCCGCACGGCAAGCCCGTCGCCGCCACCCAGAACCAGCACACGCT
>JANYCV010000343.1 GCA_025360145.1 Acidobacteriaceae bacterium | reverse complement strand
TCGATCATGGTCTCCAGCGTTTTAAAAAACTGAGGCGTAACCACGTTCAACGATTCCACCGGCGGCGCGCCGATCCCCGCCAGATACTTTGTCATCTGGAACGACGGCGTCAGCGCCGCGAAATCCTTAACGCTGATCCGGTTGTATCGCTTTTTCGGATCGCGCAGCGAAACTCGGTCTAGCGATCCCTTCGCCAGCGCCGTTTCAATTGCCAGCACCGCCTTCGCCTCCGTCGCCGACTGTTCGGCCGTGTGGCCCATCAGTTCCATCATCTTTTGCACATGCGCCACATACTGCTTCCGCAATTCCGCTGATTTGGCATCTTCCCGCAAATAGTAATCGCGATCTGGAAGGCTCAGCCCGCCCTGCGCCGCTTGCGCAATCACTTCGGAAGAGTTCTTGGCATCCTGTCCCGAACCAAGCGAAAACAGAACGCGAGCGCCCACCTTGTGCAGCCGCACAATCTCTTCGGCCAGCGTCGATTTGTCCGTCATTGCCGCGATCCTGGCAAACTCGGGCTTCAGCGGCGCGGTGCCCTTCGCTTCAATTCCTCGCTCGTCCATGCACGCTGCGTAGTAGTCGCCAATCTTCTGCTCCACCGGCGTCCGCGTGGCCTTCGCCGTACTCGTCTCCAGAATGTCCTTCAGGATAGTCCGATTACGTTCGGCCAGCACGCTAAATCGGCCCCAGACCGATTGATCGGCAGGCACCGGATTGGCTGCGATCCAGTTCCCGCATGCGTACTTGTAGAAGTCCTCGCAAGGGTTCACGCTCTTGTCCATCGCATTCACATCGAAGCCTGGTTTGAGAGCAGTCTGGCCCAGCAGCGCAAGGCACGGCAATCCACCAATCAAAAGCAAACGGCAAATGTTCACACGATCCCCTTTTCTCGAACTACCAAACACGGCAAGCATTCTCGCGCACCATCGGCTGGCCAATTTTGCATGAGAACGCGCTTTGAAATTCCGGCATGTTAGACACCGTCCCGTTCACCCGGTACTGCGGCAAAGAATGCGGATCCGTCTGCGCCCGCAGCCGCATCGCCTCGTCTCGCATATTCGTACACCACACCTGGGCGAATCCCAGGAAGAATCGCTGCTCGGACGTTAACCCTTCAATGCTCGCCGGCTTCTTGCCTCCCAACACATCCATCAGCGCCATGTGCGCCAGACGCAGCCCGCCGTTATCGGCGACGTTCTCACCTTCGGTCAATTTCCCATTCTGCTTCAAATCGCCGGAAACAACGTAGTCGCCATACTGCTTCTCAATGCAGCCCGCCCGCTTCTCGAACTCTTTCCCGTCGGCCTTCGTCCACCAGTCCACCAAATCGCCCTTCCCATCGAACTGCCGGCCCTGGTCGTCAAACCCATGCGTCAATTCGTGCCCGATCACCGCGCCGATGCCTCCGTAGTTCACGGCATCGTCCAGCTTGTTGTCGTAGAAAGGCGGTTGCAGAATGCCGGCCGGAAAATTGATGTTGTTCATTTGCGGATCGTAGTACGCATTCACCGTAGGCGGCGTCATGTGCCATTCCTTCTTGTCCACGGGCTTTCCGATTTTATCCAGTTGACGCTCAAACTCAAACACGTTCGCCCTCGTCGAATTCCCCAGCGCATCGCCCGCCTGAATCGCCAGCTTGCTGTAGTCGCGCCACTGGTCCGGATATCCGATCTTGTTCGCCACCGCATGCAACTTCTCGAACGCTTTCTTCTTGGTCGCCGGCGCCATCCACGGAATCTCGGTGATGTCCTTCTGCATCGCTTTCTCGATGGCATGCACCATTTTTAACGTCCGATCTTTGCCCTCTTTACCGAAAGTCAAATCCACATATTTCTGACCCAGTGCTTCGCCCAGATCGCCGTCAGTGGCAGCCACGCAGCGCTTCCAACGCGCACGGAGTTCCTTGGCTCCCGTCAAATGCTTTCCGTAGAAAGCGAAGTTTTCATTCACGAACGCCTCTGGAAGAAACGCAGTGGACGCATGAACGTAGTGCCACGTCAAGTACGTCTTCCAATCTTCCAGGCTGACCGCTTTGATCTGCGTCTCCATTGTCTTGAAGAATTCAGGCACGGTCACATTCAGCGTCTTAACCGGCGGCAACCCCGCCTCCACCAGAAACTTCGCGAATCCAAAGGCCGGCGCTAGCGCCGCAAGATCCCCGGTGCTCATCCGGTGATAAAGCTTCTCCGGATCGCGCCGCGTCACAATATCCATCGACCCTTTTGCCAGCGCGGTCTCAATGCTCATCACCGTGACGGACTTCTTAGCCGCCACAGCGGCGGAATCGCCAAGCAGTTCAAACATCCGCTGCAAGTGCGCCACGTACGCTTTCCGGGTTTCCACCGATTTCGAATCGGTCTTCAGATAGTAGTCTCTTTCGGGAAGCCCAAGCCCGCCCTGATCCAGTTCGGCAATCACTTCCGACGCATTTCGCAAATCCTGCGCCGATTCCGTATGGAACAATGCATTCACTCCCAGCCTTTGAAGCCGTGCCACTTCTTCCGCCAGGCCGGCCTTATCGCGCAGGCCATGGATGCGGTCCAACTCCGGTTTCAGCGGAGCCGTTCCCTTGGCATTGATCCCGCGCTCGTCCATGCAAGCGCCGTAGTATTCGCCAATCCTGGCGTCCGACGCCGACCGCGCCGTCTTCGCAGCATTGGTTTCCAGAATGTCCTTGAGTATCCGCTGGTTCCGCTCATGCAATTCGCTGAAGCGGCCCCAGGTGGATTGATCGGCCGGTATCGGATTGCTGGCTAGCCAGTTCCCGCAGGCGTACTGATAAAAGTTCACGCACGGATCGGTTTTCTTGTCGATCGCGTTTACATCGAAACCAGGTTTCACAGACTGCGCCGCAAGCGGCAGCGCAAGAAAGGCAAAGGGAAGAAACAGGCGAAATTTAGGCACAGAACCTCACGGTGGTGTTAGACGGCTTGATAGTACAAATGTAACGCTATTCCAGAACCAGCGTCGCGGAGACGCCGATTTTGTCGATATCGATGCCAGTAACGTCTTGAAAGCTCACAATTCCTCGGCAAGCCACATGTTTCGGCTCTTGGCAAGCCAGATTCTGTGTCCACGCGATTCCTTCATCCGACACCCGGAAGCCAGTATGGCTGCCGGATCGTGCGCCGCCTCTCCTTGGCAGGTGACTTGCGAGGCGACTCCAGGGGGCGCGATCCTCGGCGGGCAAGGTCAGACGCGTGCGCTTCCCTCTGTTGGGTGTGCTCCATTGTAACTTTGTGAGCGAAAACTGCATGGTCAATTAGAGAACGATCATCTAGTCGTCCGTCAGCGACGTGCAACATTCGCCCGGACCGCGTTACGCAACGTAACGTCACCTCCGTTTTTGCTTCGCAACAAACGCCGCAACTGCCTTAAGCAGTTCTATGTCCGTCTTGGAATGCGGTTGCAGTTTCTCGGCGAATGTCCGGCCAGGATGGAGTACGTCCCACGGCGATCGCTGTTGCCGATAGCTGCCTGACCCTGGATCATGATTGCCGAATTCATCAATGAGCCGGTTCCATATCGGCGAAAACATCTCGATCAGCAATGATTCGCCCAGCGGAATCCAAATCTCATCGACAACCAGATTGCGGCAAGCGAAATCCTTGACCGATAGGTTCTTGGTCTGCTGGATCGACTCGGCATGATCGCAGAGCCGGTTGAAAAGAACACTCCAGCGGGGGCGTCTAATCCGAAACCGCCCTTATGCGCAC
>JANYCV010000334.1 GCA_025360145.1 Acidobacteriaceae bacterium | reverse complement strand
CTTACGATGCGCCTACCGAGCAGTTGGCCGACGGGAATATCAACATGGACCATTTGCTGGACCTGGCTCAGCACTTTTTCATCAAGACGCGCTGGGAACGGACGTTCCGGCGAGTGCTGCCGTATCCGTTGAACTAGGTTGATGAGCAATCCTCACTACTACGGCCTGATTCTTGCAGGCGGCCGCGGGACTCGGTTTTGGCCTCGGAGCCGGAAAGCACGGGCGAAACAGGTGTTGAGCTTCGATGGCGACCGGTCGTTGATTCAACAGACGGTGGACCGGTTGCGCCCGATCCTTGCTCCCGAGCGGATCTGGATTCTGACGAACGATCATCTGCGGGATGAGATTGTTAGGCAGCTTCCCGATGTTCCAGCGGCGCAGATTCTGGCCGAACCGGCGCAGCGAAATACGGCGCCTTGCATTGGGCTGGCGGCGCGGATCTTGCAATCGCTCGATCCGGATTCCGTGATGGGCGTGTTTCCCGCCGACCACATGATCAGCAGGCCGGACCGGTATGTGGAACTGCTGCGGCCGGCGTTTGGCGCGGCGGAGGCTGGGGGAATCGCAGTGCTTGGGATTCAGCCGCGGTGGGCGGAGACGGGCTACGGATACGTGGAGTTTCCCGAGGGCGTGCAACCAGGCTCACTGGAGCCTCAAGCGGTTTTGAGTTTCCGCGAGAAGCCGGATGCGGCAAAGGCCGAAGAGTTTGTGGCGGCGAAGCGGTTCTATTGGAATGCGGGAATGTTTTTCTGGCGGACCGATGTCTTACTGCAAGCGCTGCGCGACTTCCTGCCCATAACGTCGGCGCTGCTGGCTAGTCTGCCCCGGTTCGGAGATCCGGCATTCGTGCAGAAGCTGGCCGAGACGTATCCGCAGTGCGAGAACATTTCTATCGATTACGCGGTGCTGGAGAAGGCGCGCAACGTGGTGGGAATCGCCGCGGATGAGTTTGGCTGGAATGACGTGGGAAGTTGGAACGCGGTCTATGAACTGCTTCCTCACGATTCGGACGGCAATGTGGTGGTGTCCGATGCGTTGCTTCATGCTTCTTCCGGAAACTACGTGGATGCGCACGGCAAGCTGGTGGCGCTGCTTGGCGTGAAGGATCTGATTGTGGTGGATACGCCGGATGCGCTGCTGATTGCCGACCGAGGCCGCGCGCAGGAAGTGGGGAAACTGGTGGCGGCGCTGGAACAGCGCGGGCGCGAGGATCTGCTGTAGGGATGGGCGGCAGACTCTACGTGTTGTGATCACCCACACTTTGCCTTGCACGCCGTGCTGTCAGATAAGGTCAGAAGTGTGAAATGATCTCCGCCAACTTCATGAGGTTCGTGTGCGAAGTCAACCGACTAATACGCCAGATCAAAGTTTGACCGCAGGACATCAACCGGGACTCTACCAAGTCGTGCCAGGGGTTGCCGCCTTTGCAATCGCGCGCACAATCAGTTCGACTCGAGCAACCAAACTTGTTCCGGATGCTGTCCCCGGACCTGGCCTGTATTCGGTCGCAGAGGTCGAAAGAAGAGTCTCGGAAACATTCCAATCGCGGCAATAGAGACTCACCAATAGCCTGTGCTCACCTTCGGTTTCTGCTTTCACCAAGAACGAGAACGTAGAAGAATCTCACATCCGCTCAAGGACAAATTTCTTTTCTTCGCTCTTGGTGATGAGGCTCGGGGCATGAATAACGAGACGGTCCTCTGGAGAGATAAGTTCTTGCGTAGCAGTAAGCGTATATTTCGCTTCAAAGGGTGCCCCACGAACGTCTGTCGGGTTGCAAGAATAGCCGCCGCTTCGTCTGATGCTATCCGGAGAAAGAACTCTTTGTAATCCAGTGGACCGGGACAAACGAACAAGCGCCACCACATCGCGAAATTCACCAACAGAAATCTCGAGAGCGATCGCCGCGTCCAGGACGCGGCCCTCTCCAACCGAACCCGGCCTGACGCCAGTTGCGAGCTGTCGTCGTCGCCTGTCTACAACCTTTTCCACTGCTAATCTGATTCCCTCCGCGACCTCTTTAAGGGCCTCGTCGACCGGACGATTGCTGACAGGCACGGCTCCCCTAGGTAACATCTGTAGTTCGGAAAACGGGAGACTCTGAGATCGACAGGCCGCAACACGATCGGAATCACTGTCGCTTGATCTTGATTGTGCCGCTCCAGGGCTCGCTTAGCCTCCACTTCATAGCAGTAGTCTGACGCAACGAAGTCCGGACTTAACAAAAGCAGGATAATGTCAGCGCGTTCGAGTCCGCGGTCGATCTCTTTTTTCCATTCATCCCCAGGCCCAATTTGCCGGTCGTGCCAGGAATGAATCAAGCCAAGTCGCTTGAGGGTCGCCAAGTGTTTCTCAATTTCTCTGCGAATCGGCTCATCGGCATGCGAGTAGCTGTAAAAGAGTGAAACAGGATCGAAGACCTGGCTCGTGCTCATCTCAACAACTGTCTCACAAGTCGGGACCCAACGGCCTTTGATATCAACTGAATCTCGATGGCAACTTCGATATAGGCGGCAAGTTGGCGGAAGTCTTCTCGATTGTCGTTTCACTCCCGTAGGTCAGCTTCTGTCCGATTTTCCCAATCCGGTTCATAAGCGAAAGGAGGGATCCAACTTCCACATTTCTTCCAACAAGAATCTTTCGCTCCGGTCCATCGCGGCCCGGTGTGCGTTGGTGATTAACGCATGCAGTGCCAACTCGCTTCGCTCGGCAGATATATTCTGATTCGCGACGAGTTCGCCGTATATTTGGAACACTTCACCGACAAGCGTTTTCTCCTCCAGAGTGAGCTTAGAAATCGCCCTCTCCATGGCGGTCTGCACTTGCGGGTCTTCGGGATTTGGCGGGATAAACCACATGGTCACAGCGCCGCACTATGCCAGCAGCTTATCAATCACCTTCCCGCCTACATCCGTCAACCGGAAATTCCGGCCTTGGAATTTGAACGTCAGCTTCGTATGGTCCAGGCCAAGCTGATGCAGCAGCGTCGCCTGAATGTCATGCACATGAATCGGGTCGGTAGACGAGAAGCCGAGCTCGTCCGTGCCTCCGACCACCGTACCCGGGCGGACACCGCCCCCCGCCATGAAGAACGTGTAAGCATCAATGTGGTGGTTGCGCCCGATCTTCGAGCTTTTATCCCGCGTCTCGCCCATGGGCGTACGCCCGAATTCCCCGCCCCAGATGACCAGCGTCTGGTCGAGAAGATTGCGCTCTTTCAAATCCTTGATCAGCGCCGCAGTCGGCCGGTCGATCTCCCGGCATACGTTGTCCAACGGCTGGCCAAGATCAGCGTGATGGTCCCAATCGGTGTGATAGAGCTGCACGAAGCGGACGCCTCGCTCCACCAATCGCCGCGCGAGCAGGCAATTGTTTGCATACGAACTCTTGCCCGGTTCCGCGCCGTAGGCCTGTAGCGTCTTTCGGCTTTCTTTGCCAAAATCGATTAACTCGGGGCCGCTGGTTTGCATCCGGTAGGCCATTTCATACGCGCCGATGCGCGTTGCAATCTCCGGATCGCCTGTCTCCGCCAGCTTACTAAGATTCAAGTCGCGGATGGTTTCGAGACTCTGCATCTGCGTGTTGTCGGTAACGCCAAGCGGGCTGGACAGATCGAGAATGGGATCGCCGCCGGAACGGAACGGAACCCCCTGATAGCCGGTCGGCAGGAAGCCGCTGCCCCACAGCGCAGCGCCACCGCGCGGGCCTCGCGGACCGGATTGCAGTACAACGAAACCCGGCAGATCCTTCGATTCACTGCCGATGCCGTACGTCACCCACGCGCCAATGCTGGGCCGTCCAAAACGAGTGGACCCGGTGTTCACGAAACACTTTGCCGGACCGTGATTAAAATTGTCTGTGTTCACGCCGGTGACCATCGCGATGTCGTCGGCGACGGTGGCGATGTGGGGCAACAGGTCGGAAAAGTACAGACCGCTCTTGCCGTGTTGCTTGAACTCGCGGCGGGTACCGAGCAGTTTCGGCGGTTCCTTCGCGAACGTGTCCATGAACGCGAAGCGCTTGCCTTTCAGCAGGGATTCCGGGGCAGCTTTGCCGTCGAACTGCTGGAGCTTCGGCTTGTAATCGAACAGCTCAAACTGACTGGGGCCGCCGGCCATGAACAGGTAGATGACGTTCTTGATGCGCGGGGGAAAGTGCGGCTGATTCGCCGGCTCCGCGGCTGCAAGGGAATTGTCGCCCAGCAACGAAGCCAGTGCGATACCACCGACTCCGACGGTACAACGGCTGAAGAAGTGTCGCCGCGTTGCAAATTGTAAAAGCTCGTCTTCGGTTTTCATTATTCTCTCGTCATGAAATCATCCAAGTTGAATAACACCCTTGCCACGGATGTCCACGCTGCCAGTTCTGGAATCGTTTTCGGATCGATGGCGACTTCCTCTTCCTCGTTCTCCGTTGGCGATGAGTCGAAAACCTGCGGCGTCATCACTAGTAAGCTGGCGGAGGTGGTATCAGTGCGGAACTCGTCGCGCTGCAATACGAGAAATCTTGTCAAGCGTTCGAGTTCCGCAGGTTTCGCCTTGCGGCCGAGCGTCACCAGAAACGCATAGTTTAACCGGTCTGCGTCGGTCGCGCCGGCTTCCGATTGAATACGCTTGGCTAGCGCGCGGCCGAACTCGATATAGGTCTGATCGTTCAGGATCGTCAATGCCTGCAAAGGACTGTTCGATCGCACGCGGCGCGTACAACTGGCGGTGGCATCCGGCGCATCAAACAAACCCATTCCGGGATACGGCGCGGAGCGATAGAAAAACGTGTAAAGGCCCCGGCGATAGCGGTCTTTCCCTACCGCCGCAGGCCATTCCCGCTTCACTTGCGTAACTGCCATGGCCCCTTCAGGGATCGGCGGGTAGACACTTGGACCTCCGACGACCGGTGTTAGCAAACCACTCGAAACCAGTGCCGTATCCCGCAGAATCTCCGCTTCCAGGCGCATCCGAATCTGGTGCGCGAGCAGATTATTGTTGGGATCGATCTCTTCGAGGTCCTTGCGATGCCGCGAAGACTGCCGGTAGGTGGCAGAGGTCACAATCAGCCGGTGCATCGCCTTTTGGCTCCATCCACGTGCGATAAACTCTGTCGCCAGCCAGTCGAGAAGTTCCGGATGGGTGGGTTTTGCACCTAGTAGCCCGAAATCGTTCTCCGATTCCACTAACCCTTTGCCGAAATAAAACTGCCACATCCGATTCACCGTGACGCGAGCCGTCAGCGGGTTTTCCGCATCCACCAGCCACTTGGCCAACTGCAGACGGTTGCCACTGACGGGCTTCGAAGATAGTACGGACGGAACACCAGCAGTCACCGGCGCGCCCCGACGAAGAAAGTCTCCACCCAGATGGATGTAGCTCTCGCGCGGCGCGGGAAGTTCCCGCATGATCATGGTTGTTGTGATTTTCGGCTCTCGTTTGACCAACGCGCGCAGATTCGCCACACGCTCCTGCAATCCCGGGTCTTTGAATCGAGGAGGATCATCGGGGCCAATCGGCTTTGCGGCCAGCTTCTTCACATACTCCGCCAGTTCGCGGCTGAGCATGGTGCGCTGAATGCGAGATGCCTCCACACGGGCGTGCTCTTGCGGCGTTGTCATATCCAGAATCGGGCGGTTGAAATCGTAGCGCTCGGCTTCGCTGCCGACCTCATCCGTATTGTTGAGAAACGCGAAAATCTGATAAAACTCGCGCTGGCTGATCGGGTCGAACTTATGATCGTGGCAGCGCGCGCAGCCGATGGTCAGGCCCAGGAACGCTGCGCCGGTGGTTGCCACGCGGTCTGCCACAGCCTCTACGCGGTATTGTTCGAAGTCGATGCCTCCTTCAAAATTGCTGGGCGTATTTCGATGAAAGCCGGTGGCCACCAGTTGATCCTGGGTTGGATTCGGCAGCAGATCCCCGGCAATCTGTTCAATGACGAATTGATCGAAAGGCAGGTCTCGATTAAGCGCGTTGATCACCCAATCGCGATACTTCCAGATCTGGCGCGGTCCGTCGATGGTGTATCCGTCGGAGTCGGCATAACGGGCGACATCCAGCCAGTGGCGGCCCCATCGCTCGCCATAATGCTTCGACGCCAGTAACCGGTCGACCACTTTCAGATAAGCGTCCGGCGACTGGTCCGCGAGGAAGTCCTGGATCTGTTTGGGAGATGGCGGAAGACCGGTAAGATCCAGACTGAGCCTGCGCAGCAATACGTTTTGATCCGCTTCGGGAGAAGGTTTCACGGCCTCACGCTCCAGGCGGGCGAGGATGAAATTATCGATCGGATTCCGCACCCATGCCGAAGTTTTCACCACCGGCGGCGTTGGCCGCTTCGGCAGTTGGAAAGCCCAGTGATCCGCCCCTGGCCGCGGCTTGGCGGTGGTTTGCTCCGGCCATTTGGCGCCCTCTGCCACCCACTGTTTTAGCTCAGCGATTTGCTCCGGCTTCAACTTGGAATTGGGCGGCATCTTCAGGTCGCCGCTCTGCTCCACGGCCTGAATGAGCATGCTCTCGCCGGGAAGCCCTGGCTTCACGGATGGCCCGCGGTTGCCGCCGGCCATCATATCTTCCCTGCTATCTAGAGCCAGGCCGCTGGTTCGGAGACGCTGGTTATGGCACGGTTGGCAACTCTGCTTCAGAATTGGCAGCACGCCCGGCTGCGAATAGAGCCGCGTGACGGCGACAAATAGAAATGCTAATTTCAAAGCCATTCGTAGTCCTCTGGATTACGCCATGATCGCTTTCACAACGGACGCTTTTTCGACGCCGGTTAACTTCTGATCGAGGCCTTGATACTTGTATGTAAACCGATCGTGGTCAATTCCAAACAGCCGCAGGATGGTGGCCTGGAAATCACGAACATGAACCGGATCCTGCGTGATGTTGTAGGAGAACTCGTCGGTCTCCCCGTGAACGATTCCGGGCTTCACGCCACCACCGGCTGCCCAGAGGCTGAAGCAACGCGGATGGTGGTCGCGGCCGTAATCGGTGGCCGTCAGTTTGCCCTGTGAATAAATAGTACGGCCGAATTCCCCGCCCCAGATCACGAGCGTGTCGTCGAGCATGCCGCGTTGTTTCAAATCCTGCACCAACGCCCAGCAGCCCTGGTCCACGTCCTTACACTGGCTAGGCAGCACTTCGGGTAAATTCCCATGCACATCCCAGCCTCGATGATATATCTGCACGAAGCGCACGCCGCGTTCGACAAGGCGCCTTGCCATCAGGCAGCTATTGGCGAACGTTCCGCCTTTGCGGGCATCCGGGCCATACATGTTGTAGGTGGTTTCGGTCTCTTTTGAAATGTCGGTCAACTCCGGCACGGAAGACTGCATACGGAACGCCATCTCGTACTGCGCGATCCGCACCATGGTTTCCGGGTCGGCCAGTTTCTCGTGCTGAATCTGGTTCAGTTCGCTCAAGCCATCCAGCATCCGCCTGCGAATCTGCGGCGGCATTCCGTCCGGGTTACTGATGTAGAGTACCGGGTCTCCCCCGGCCCGCAGGGTGACGCCGGCGTACTGCGCCGAAAGATAGCCCGCGCTCCAGAACTTCGCGGAAATCGCTTGCACGTTAGCTTTGGGGTGCGTGTGGGTTGCATTCAAAACTACGAACGTCGGCAGGTCCTGATTCATGCTTCCCAGGCCATAGGCCATCCACGCGCCGATGCAGGGCTTGCCGGAAAGCATGTTGCCGGTTTGGATAAACGTGATCGCCGGCTCGTGATTGATGGCTTCGGTGTGCATGGAACGGAGGATGGCAATATCGTCCACCATCTTCGCGGTGTGCGGCAACAGTTCGGAGACCCAGGCGCCGCTTTTCCCATGCTGTGCAAATTGGAATACCGACGGAGCGATGGGAAAGCGGCTCTGGCCTGACGTCATGGTCGTCAAGCGCTGACCGCGGCGGATGGATTCCGGCAGATCCTTGTCGTACCAATCCTTCATGCCCGGCTTGTAGTCGTACAGATCCAATTGTGGCGGCGCGCCGACCATGTGCATATAAATCGCGCGCTTCGCCTTCGGCGCAAAATGCGGGAGCCCCGGCAATCCACCTATGGGGGCGTTCAACGATGGACCCGCTCGCAAATCGTCGCCAATTGAGGTCGCCAGCGCGGCCACGCCCAACCCGCGGGCACCGCGCGCGAAAAACTGACGGCGGGTTTCTTGCAGAACGGCTCGGTCTGATGGATGCATTTTGAGGCTCCTACTTATTCAACACTTCGTCGAGATTCAACAACTGATTCGTCACCACCGTCAACGCTGCAAACTCCGGCACGGGCAACTGCGCGTTCGGTTTCGACTCTCCCACTGCCAGCAGTTTCGTTGCGTCGGATGGATGAGAGTCGTAGTAGTTCAGATAGTCTTTGTAAGCCTTCAAGGTGATTTCGCGCTCCCGTGATTCGAGCGGCCGCGCCAGCAATCGCGACGATAAATAGTCGAGCTGCGCATCCACCTTGTCCTGTTTGTCATTCGCGCTGACCATGGCGCGATCAGCGAGACTGCGGGCCGCCTCCACAAACTGCGGATCGTTCAACGTCACCAGCGCCTGCAATGGTGTATTGGTGCGTTCGCGGCGCACTGTGCAACTTTCGCGGGTGGGCGCATTGAATATATCCATCGACGCTGGAGGCGCGCTGCGCTTCCAGAAGGTATATAAGCTGCGCCGGTATAACTTGTCACCCATGTCCTGCTTGTAGTACCGGGTGTTGCTACCTGACATGGCGACGGTCTCCCATAGGCCTTCCGGCTGATATGGCTTTACACTTGGACCGCCAATGGCGGGCGCCAGAAGACCACTCGCGGACAAAGCGTAATCGCGAACCATTTCGGCATCCATACGAAAACGGGGTCCGCGTGCCAGCAGACGATTCTC
>JANYCV010000325.1 GCA_025360145.1 Acidobacteriaceae bacterium | reverse complement strand
GGAGTCGTCTGTCCCTCGCCCGTCGCATACAGAACCACAGTGGACCCCTTGGCCGCCGGACGTGCCACGGAGTTTAGCGCATTGTCCTGATTCAAAATTGCGCCGAAGCCAGCGTCGGTGGAGTTTTGCGTGAAGATGCCGGGGGCCGCTCTTGTAACATTCAGTACGAGTGGATTGGACCGGATGCCGTCTGTTTCGAATGTGACCTCGGTGGAAACGCGCTGTGCCACCTGATACGGAACGATCGCCGCTGCCTGCCTCGCAAAGGCATACACCATGGGGGCAGGAACTTCATCGAACAAAACGCGCGTCCCTTCAATGTCCGTAGCCACTGTACCTTCCGCATTCAGTCTCGCGCCTGCCAGCGCAGCCGGGCCCAAGCCTTCGCCGAATAGCGCCACGATTTGCCCCGGCGCGATGGGGCCAAGTTGTCCGCTGGCGCCGTTGACCACGAAGTTCAGCGCCCTTGCAGGTAGCGCCGCTCCCTGAAAAATCTTCGGAGCGTAGAGCGGATCGCCCACGGCAGTCATCACCCAGTTCAGCGTATTCTGGGCGATGTAAAAGCTCTCCGCGAAATTGTAGCCGCTCCACAGATGATCGAAGACGTTACCGCCGCGCGCATAGAAAGTTGCGTATGGTTCCGTTACCGCTCCCCACGTGGCGGTGACTCCTTGCTCCAACATGCGGGGAACCCAGTTGCCTCCCCATCGTTTTGCTTCCACGCTCACCAGGGCCGGGTTAGCGTCGAGTGGCGTGCGAATAGTGATGGCGGTGAACGATGTCAATTGCGCGCCTACTGCGCCATTCACGAACCGGTAGGCGTCGCTCGCCCCTCCATACCAGCCCCACACCCACAGTGCGTCCAGCCCCCCAACCGGCGGCATGTCCCAGGTGTAGTTCTTCGTCGTGTCCGAGCTGAACGTGTCGTTCCAGACCGATGCTCCCGCTTTGTCCGTCACCGTGAAGCCATTCAGGCGGTAATTCCAACAGCGCGCGCCTAGTGAAATTTTCGTTACATCAATGGCCGCGCCGGTTGCGTCCGTGCCCTGTGCCAGCAGTGCTCCGTTGCGCGATACGGAAAGCGTGCCGTTACGGAAGCTGACTTTCAGTTCCGTCACGGAGTTTAGAGCGTCCGTCATTGTGTTGTTTACCGTCAGTTCAGCTTTGGCAACACTTGTTCCGTTGACGAACTTTTCCAGCGTGATCTTGTCGGTGGCGTTGTATCCGGTGAAGGGAAGAAATGGATAGGTCAGCTTGATGTAGGTTTTCGGGTCCGCCGTGGCCAGTGTAACGTAGACGACATTTCCGAAGTTGTTCAGATTCTCGTTCTTCAGCCGGACTACAACGTCGCCTTCCTGCAGCGGCTTAATCGAAAATGAAGTGGAGGCGTCCGTTCCCGACGCGTTCACGTAGACATTTTTCGCGGCGGCGTCGAAGTAATAAACCGCTGCCGGATGAATCATCGATCCGCACAGCGCGTCACGCTGCGTGTTCAGAACGGTGGGGAATCCCTTGCTCTTGCTGAGTGCGGAAGCGTTGCGGATCTCTTCATCGACGGCGTATTGCCACTCTGACGGCCCCCGCGTACCCTGGTAATCGAAATAGCCCTTGCCGCTGGTTAGCGTCAGATCGCTCTCGGCTGAGATCGCCTTGTCCACCAGTCCCTTCGCAATCATCGCGCCCGGCCCATCCAGCCGGGAGACCAGGAACATCTTCCAAATGCCGATTGCATCCCGCTGGTCCGACCAGGCAGCGAATTTCGCCGGCCTGCTGCCCTGCGGCGCCGCGTACGGATTCGCGATACGAATCGAAAACGTGGACGACGCGTACATTCCGGCTAGTAGTGAGTCCACTGCGGGAATTTCATCCCCGGTGACGTTCGCTTTCACCGGAATACCATAGGTGGGGACGATGTACAGAATCTGCTGCTTCATCGCGCCGCCCTTGGCTTCGAGGAATGCCTTCACCGGCTTTTCGATCTGGCTTACATAGTCGGCATAGGAAACGGCCTCCGCGGTGGCAGTGGTCAAGTGGAGAATGTTCGCTTTGGGAATGCCCCTTTTCCCGGCGTAGTATTCTCCTACGAAAACGCTGGCCCCGATGGCGCCAGTGCCGGCCTCCGGCTTCATCGCATCGTTTACCAGAATCAGCACCCTGTCGGCTTGAGGGTGGGGATCGGCCCAGGCAGCACCCGCCAGGAGAAATAAGGGAACGGCGATTCTAAGATACTGACCCATTCTGAGGCTCCGCGAGAAATCGATAGCCGACACCGCGGACCGTCACCAAATGCAACGGGCGAGACGGTTCGATCTCCATATATTTTCGCAGTCTCACGATGAAGTTGTCTATGGCGCGCGTGTCGGTGTCTTCATGGACGCCCCAGACCTCTTCGAGCATGGCCTTGCGGGATACGGTCTTGCCTTCATGGAGGATCAGATAGCGCAGCAGATTCGCCTCCATTAGCGTGAGCGGCAGCACACGGTCGCCCACGCGAAGTTCCAGCGTGTTGAAGTTGATGGTCTTGCCGGCAAACTGGTAAACGTCGTCCGATCGCGGGCGCATCCATTCTTTTCGCCGCAGAAGCCCGCGCAGCCGGGCGAGCAGAATCGCCAGCTCAAACGGTTTGGGCAAATAGTCGTCGGTGCCCGCTTCAAATCCCTGCAGAACGTCGTCGGCATGATGACGCGCGGTCAGCATCAGGACCGGGATAAACTGCCCTGCCTTGCGCAGCTCCCTAACCACGTGGAATCCGTCCACCCCCGGCAGCATCACGTCCAGGACCACCGCATCAAAGCGCGCCGGATTGCCCGTAAGAAGCCGCAAAGCCTCCTCGCCGTTATCCACCACATCCACGCCGTAGCCTTCGGCTTCAAGATTAAAACGCAACCCCTCGGCCAGGTGCTTCTCGTCTTCCACAATCAGGATGGTGCTCATTCGGTTCGCGCGCTCGGCAGTTGAATGGTGAACGTGCTGCCGTGGCCCACCCCTTCACTTTCGGCGAACGCGCGGCCGCCGTGTTTCTCGGCGATCGAGCGGACGATGAACAATCCCAGTCCAGTGCCTTTCACGCGCGTGGCCAGTGAACCCGGGATGCGGTAGAAGCGTTTGAAAATGCGTTTCAGCTCGTTCTTCGGAATTCCTACGCCGTGATCCTTTACACGCACGGCAACGCGTTTGGCGTCCAACTTAACCACTTCTACCAGCACCCGCACCTCGTTACCGGAGTATTTGATCGCGTTATCGAGAAGGTTCGTCAGCGCGGCTTTCAATTCTTCCAGATCGGCCAGCACCGTGGCCTTCTCGCCATCCGGCAGCGACGCAGTACAGCGCATCGATTCCGGTGGAAGGTGGTGGCGTGTGCGGGCGAGTGTCAGGCACTCAAACGCGATCTCGCTCAAATCGATCAGTGATCGATTCAGTTGGGCTCGTCCGGTCCGGCCCGCTCGCAGTACCTGTTCAATGGTGTGGAGCAGGCGGTCGTTATCGGCCAGCATAATGCCGTAGAACTCTTGACGCTTAGCTTCGTCGATCTCTCTGCGTTGCAGTGTCTCCAGATAGAGCCGAATGGAGGCGACCGGAGTTTTCAACTCGTGCGTGACGGCATTAATGAAGGTGTCGTGCTGTTCATTCCGCCGGATTTCCCGAACAAGGAAAATGGTATTCAGGACCAGCCCAGCGATGATTGCCAGGAAGACCAATATCCCCAGGATCAGCAGAGTGATCGACCGCCAACCGAGGATAACGATCCAGCCTACGGTCTGCGTGATAGCCAGAATGCACAGGCACACGCAGAACGTGATGAAGAAAATGATGGACTTGCGATGTCCGCTTACACCCATATTCGTGGCAGCTTACGGCCTGCCACCATTCTACCTGTGTAGTCTCCACGAATTAGTTGGATAGAATCGAATACCGGGGACGCCCCCCGGCACAGATCCGTACGGGCGCACTTCAGCGCATAAGGCTCCTCCCTTGGGTATTCGGCGTCAAAGCGCACCTCCGGTTTCGGATGCAGGATCCGCGGCAGAGGCAGATAGCGAGCAATGATCGAGCGGAACCGTTCCCACG
The DNA here is from genome assembly GCA_025360145.1 of Acidobacteriaceae bacterium. Classification (GTDB taxonomy): domain Bacteria; phylum Acidobacteriota; class Terriglobia; order Bryobacterales; family Bryobacteraceae; genus JANXXV01. The sequence continues at coordinate 426 of JANYCV010000325.1, read as the reverse complement.
GTCGGCAACGTCGAAGCGCCGAGAGTTCCCCGGTACGGCGTCTATGGCGAGTACCTGAAATCGAATAAAATCCATAAAGCTCGCCAACAGCACTCGGAGTTGGATGCAGTGCTCATCGAAGGGATCAAGAAGTGAACTATCGAACGAGCGATGGACCTGCGTGATCGGTTGCCGGCAGTGTGTGATTCGCCGGTCATACTAAAAAGTGGTTCGTCAGAAAACTCTGTGGGTGAGTTCCGGTTCGGGCAGCTTGCCGAGCGAGTGATACAGGGCCAATTCGGTAACTCGGAAGGTTCGGAACCCGTAGGATTTTCTCATAGTGACTTTAACTTTGACCGGGTATTTGCTTGACTCAAGTGGGTACGGTCTGGCAGCGTTTCGGATGGCTGGCGCATTGGCGCCTTCGTCCCGCTTCCAGCAGCGGGA
>JANYCV010000323.1 GCA_025360145.1 Acidobacteriaceae bacterium | reverse complement strand
AATGCCATGCGCATCAGCGCCGATGCATCCGGCACATTCCGGCACCGCACCAACGCTTTCGTGCTGCGGGCTCAATCTTCTAAATCGGCAGGGAGCAGGGTCCGCACGTACTCCCACTGGTCCTCATGGAGAGACAATTCGGGCATGCCCTAGTTTAATCGGAGACCCTTGAATTGGGCATTCCTTATTTCAACGCCTATGGAGCTGGTTCGGCAGTTCCTGCAAGTCCAACTGGTGGATGAGATCGGCTTAACCATCCACCCCGGGCTGCTTGGTAGCGGAATTCCACTGTTTCCGCAGCCGTATCCGGAAACGGACTTGGAACTGGTGCGGTGTGAAAAATACGACACCGGATTGGTGCAAGTGTTCTATCGCGTCAAATACACGCGGCACTTACTTCGCAAGCTGCACGCTGCGCACGCATCGAAAGCCGATATCAGGCGCCGAATACCGCGCCGGAATCGGGACCCACTCGTAGCTGACCGCCTCCGGCAGCGGCTGATGAAACGACCCGCCCTTCACTTGGTACCAAGGCTCATTCGCCATTGCCGGCGGTTTCAGCACCGTGGCGAAGTGCTGCACCGCTCCCGCGCTGGGCGTAGTCTGATCCTCAACCCACTCCAGAGCGTTGCCGGCCATCTGCAAAGTCTTAAATGGACTCTCGCCTTCGAAGAACGCACTCACTGGACCGAGCCGCGCATCCGTCATCTTCGGATTGTCGGAAACATTCGCGCGGCTGGCGTCCGTCTGGTCGCCCCACGGAAACGAGCGGCCGTCGGTACCGCGGGCAGCCTTCTCCCACTCCTGGGAATTCGGCAGCCGCTTTTTCGCCCACTTCGCAAACGCCTGCGCATCCACGATGGTGACGCTCACTACAGGCCGGTCAGGCCGGTCCCGATCGAAATCCGCCGGAAGCGCATGCCCAGTCTCCTGACAGAACTTCGCATAGTACTCGTTGCTTACCTCTGTCCGGTCGATGTAAAAGTCCGGCACGATCGTGACCTTCTTATCCTTGCCATAAAGGAAGCGCCCGGCCGGCACCAGCATCATCGGGCCAGTGGTTGTGGTGATCGTGACTGGAAGCACCAGCTTTGGCTTCGGCCAAGCCCACCACACCGCGGTGCCGACGCCCAACAGAACCACGGATGCCAACGTAATCGCCACAATCTTGCCGCTTTTGCGAGGCGGTTCCACCACCGCCACCGGTTCCGGCTTTTTCAGGAATTTCTGCAGTTCGAATGCTACGGCTGTGAAGCTGGGATAACGGTCCTGCGCCTTCTTCGCCGTACACCGCAGCACGAAATCGATAATTGCCTGTGGTACCGAATCCCGCCGCAATGCCTCCGGATTCAAAGGCTCGTTCAGAATCGCGTAGAACAACCGCTCCACCGATTCGCCCTTCACCGGTTTCTCCCCGGTAAGCAATTCGTAAAACAGAATGCCGAATGCGTAGATGTCCACCGCGTCCGTCACCACTTCGCCCAGCACCTGCTCCGGCGCCATGTAATAAGGCGTGCCCAACGCAAAGCCCGCCCGCGTCATGCTCAGCCCTTCGGCCTTGGCGATCCCGAAGTCCATCAGCTTCGCCTTGCCGGCCGCATCCAGATGGATGTTTTCCGGCTTAATGTCGCGATGGATGATCTTCCGCGAATGGACGTACTCCAGCGCCCGCGCCATCTGCAACGCGATCCGCAGCTTGCCTTCCAGATCGCCCGTCTGGTTGTTCTTGATTGCATCGCGCAGGTCCTGGCCCACCAGGAACTCCATCACGATGAACGGCCGGCCCTGCTCTTCGCCGTAATCGTAAATCTTGATGATGTTATCGTGCTCCACGTTGCCGGACATCTGCGCTTCCAGCAGAAACCGTGCTTTCGCCTCGACATCGGCGCAGCCCTGCGGCGTAAGAATTTTCACCGCCACCGTGCGGCCGATCACCGTATCGCGAGCGCGATACACGTGCGACATTCCGCCACCCAGAAACTTCTGCAATTCGTATTTGCCAATGCGGGCAGGAAGGTCCACTCTACTTCGCCACCTGTGTCACGCACTGCATCCCGGCGAAGTTGCCGCGGAAAAAGATCGGGAGCGAGCCCAGGTCGAGATTGAACCGCGCAGCATTCGTCGCGCCGACCGCATTCCGGGCAAAGCTCAATCGCAGATACCACTCCATGTTGTAGCCGGACCCGGCGGCCTCAAACTTCTCGGCATCGCTGAATAGCCGGAACGGAGCCCAGAGGCCTTGATAGGGGCTGGACGGCACGTCCTTCGCCGATATCGATGCATTGTGATTCGCGCTGCCGACCCAGGTGAGCAACCGGGCAGCTCCGCCGCCCGGCGGAGCTTTGATCTCTTGGCCATCCAGGATCATCGCCAACCCCTCAATGTTGTCGGATTTGAGGGGCGTCACCCGATACGGAATTTTCGGGTCCGGCCCATCCTTGTAGATCGCATCCGAGAATGCCGCGGCGCTGCGGAAGAAGGTAACGAACCGCGGATTCAAGGGGGTTCCAGACGCCATGTTTTCCATGTACGACGGCTTTGGCAGCGCCGTTTTCAAATTGGCTTCGTAGAAGGCCCAAAGCGCACCTTCGCCCGGTTTAAAGAGGGTTGCGAGTTCCGCCAGAGTTACCTCGGCCTGCGCCTTGGGGTTGAACGGGAACTTGGCGGCAACGCCCCGGAACTGTTCGCAAAGGCCCTTCCCCTGGGCTGCCTTTTGCGCTTCGCCCACGCGGCCGAGCAAGCCGTCGGCATAGGTAATAGGCGCCTCGAGCAAGCGCTGCACCACAGTGTCCATTTTCGCTTCCGCATCCGGTGCGAACCGGCCGGCGATCTGCTTCACCGTATTGATAGCCACGCTCGCTTTGGATCGCGTGGCTTGCACCGTGGGTGCATCGGGGATACCCGGCAATTTGGCCACATCCGAAATGGAAAGCTGCAGGTCGCCGATTGCTCCAAGATAGGGACGGTTGGCATCGCCTGCATAAGAATTGCCGAGACTCGCCGGGGTCACTTGCTGCACCGAATCGAAGGCTTCTTTAATCTTCTTCGAATCCACCGCCGTGTTCTGGCCGGCCAGCCACAACAACTGCATCAGCGGAGGACGGTTGCTGCGCTGCTTGTCCAGTTTCTCGGCCGCATCGTTCAAAGAGGCGTAAGGCAGCACGCGCCCGGTCCTCAGATAGGTCCGCCACTGCGCGATGAAGTCCGCCGTGTAGTCGTCCGTTAATTGCTGCTGCAAAGTCGCCATCGGTATATTCGCCGAGCTGCAATTAATCTTGTCGGACGGACATTCAGCCAACACCCAGTCGGCGCGGAAATACTTGTCCGCTTTCTTGATCGCATCCATCATAAATGCGAAGCCGTCTTTAGTGAACGCGCCAGACACTTCATAGCTGTCGGTTACCACCGAGGTCGCCTCGGGAAACTGCTTCGAGAACGATGCCAGCTTGTTTTTCGCCGATGCGTCGTTGACCATCTCCTGATACACGCGCTTGGCCCCGCCGAAACCCCATAGATAAATGCGCCCCTGGCTCACAGCCATGGTGCTGGAAGGCGGTGGATACGGGTTGCCATCGCGTAGATCGTCGCTGTAGAAATCGAACTGCTTGTTGGCCAGTTCCTTCAGGGTTTCCACCTCTCTCCCTGCCGACCACGACTTGAACAGGAACGGCGAAAGAAATTCGCGCGTGCTCTTCTCGTGGTTCGAAGTGGTGATCAGGTACGCCTTCAGCGTGTCGTAGATCGGACGATATGGATCGGTAGCCGCCGGCACATTCGGCAGCTTCTCCAGCGTGCCGCGCCAGCCCGCCTGCGTTTGCCAGAACAGCAGTTTCCCGAAGTTGTTGTAATACGCTTGGCGCACGTGCGGATACATCGATTCCCCCGAATAGAGGAACCAGCGCATGCCCCACGGCACACCGTTCTCGCGATGTTCCTTGATGGTTTCGAGCGTGGTGCGCAGCGTTTCCAGCCGCACCAGATCGTCCTTGGAAGGCGTTCCCGCTCCGGGCGATGGCGATTGCGATAGTTCCTTCGCCGCATCCAGCGCGGTGTTCTCAAGCGATCGGTTCTTGAAGTAGGACACCGTGAATCCGATGGTGAGAAGGAGGCACAGCGCGGCACCCACTCCCAGCAGAATGCGCTGCAGCTTGCTGGTCCGGATACTGGATCCGCTGGCGCCCATCGCCGCTGTGTCTTTGAGAATTACATAGTGAAACAGGTGCGGCAGAAACATCCACTGCGGCACTTTCTTGGTACCGCTGAACTGCGGTGTGGCGCCTGCCGCCATCGGCTGCGCCTGCGGGATATGGAAAATACCTGTTGCGCTTTCGCTGGGAACGAACGCCGCCTTGTCCGGCTGGCGCTGCGGCTGCGGCACCATGTCGTCGTTCACAATGATCGGGCGAACACCGGAGAAGTAGAAACCGCGCAGGAACGGGCTTGCCGTCAACTGGCTCGGGCGGCAAACGTCCACCAGCAATTGCACCAGCGAGGAGCGGATCTTGCGGAACTCCCGGGGGAATTCGTAAGCGCCCGGTAACTTATCGGGATCGTTCTCGCGCCCCAGAAATTCATTCCGTTTGTCGCAAAGCGAGTGGAAGATTCCGGTAAAGGCCCAGTTAACTCGCTTGGTCTCTTCTTCCGCATAAACACCGCTGCTGTTCTTCGCGCGGATGGGAAGGGTGACGCCCAGTACCTGCTGCGCCTCTTCATTGCTCAGCG
>JANYCV010000300.1 GCA_025360145.1 Acidobacteriaceae bacterium | reverse complement strand
CGCCGTTATTGCGCGACGATGCGAACCCTTGACGACGAGTACCGTTCTAGATCCAAGATTAGGACATTTCTATTTGACGGCGACATCAAACGAATTGTTATTGTTTGAAGTTGCAAGCATAGCCAGCAGAAAGGCCACTCTGGGCACTATCGTCCGACTGAAGCCGCCGCCCAGGCAGCGTCCAAACCAAGGAATGCGTAGGCGTAGCGTCTGCCGAACTCTCTGAAGGAAACCGTGTTGAAGTGAATCTGGTCGCCTTTGTCGGTAAGTCCCGCCGACGAGACGAAGCCGGCGTGCGGAACCCGCAACGGGATCAGCGCGATCTGTTCATTAACCACTCCGGCAAAACTCGGTTCAGCTCCGGGTTTCTTTCCAAAGAATTCACCCAACTGACCCACCATCACTGGCGTGTCCACAGCTTCCAGATCCTGCCGCAGCAGCGTGATGAACTCCACCCAGCGCTCGCGGTAACTGTTGGCCAGTTTGGCGCTGCCGGAATCCGCCTCCCCTTGATGCCATAGAATCCCGCGCAACTTGCCCGATTTCATCGCGAACCGCGCCCGCTTCACGGCGTCATCGTATAACGGGCCGCCGCGCTTCCATTGCTCCAGGCTACTCCCGCCGAACGCGCACGGGATCAGTCCGATGGAAGCCGAAGGATTTGCCGCAATCAGTACTTTCGCGAAAGCCCGGCCGAGCCCCACAGCGGCGATCTCCGGTTTGTCGAAATGCAGCGGATCGATTGCGGGCACCCATTCCATCTGTTTATTTAATGTGAAAATCCCAGGGGCCGCCTGCTTATCCTGCGCTTCAATCGGACCTCGTCCGGCCATGTTCGATTGTCCAATCAACAGGAACAGTTGCAGATCGCGGGGCGCAGGCGATTGGGCGAAGGCGTATCCGATGGATGCCGCAAGCAAAAGAAGTTTACGCATATTGGCTAACATCATACCGCCCACATGCCTTCTGGCCGGGTGCACACGCGGCTTGTCAGCGGTGACGATCGCACAATCGACCTCGTAATCCGATCGTGCGTACTCACCACCGCTCCGCCTTGAACGCTACAATTGCAGCGATGGCAAATCATTTCGACGTCGTAATCGTCGGTGCAGGTCACAACGGCTTGGTCGCGGCGGCGTATCTGGCCAAGGCGGGACAAAAGGTCCTCGTCCTGGAGCGTCGTGAAATGGTGGGCGGCTGCTGCGTGACGGAGGAAGTCTGGCCTGGGTTCCGCGTATCGGTGGCATCGTACCTGGTGAGCCTGCTGCAGGACAAAGTTGTGCGCGATCTGGATCTGCATAAATTCGGCTACGAAGTCTACGGCAAAGATCCCGCCTTCTTCTCCCCGTTTTCCGGCGGCCGCTACCTTTTCATGTGGCAGGACCGCGAGAAGACGCTGGCGGAAATCGCGAAGTTTTCCAGCCGCGATGCCGAAGCCTATCCCAAGTACGAAGCGCACCTGGAACGGTTGTCCCAGGTGATCGAGTCGTTGCTGTTGCAGATTCCTCCAGACATACCAATGGAAGAATATCTCGAAGCCGCCGCCCGCGATTGCGGACTCAGCGATCTGGAATTGGCCAGTTTCCGCACAATTCTGACGAAAAGCGTGACAGATTTCCTAGATGAGTGGTTTGAGTCCGACGAAATCAAAGTGACACTCGCCACCGACGCCGTGATCGGAGCCAACGGCGGGCCGCGCTCAAACGGATCGGCCTACATCCTGCTACACCACTGCATGGGCGGCGTCAACGGCAAGCGCGGCCTGTGGGGATTTGTGAAGGGCGGGATGAGCGGAATTTCCGAAGCGATAGCCGCTTCGGCCCGCAGTCACAATGTGGTAATCCGTACCAGCGCGCCGGTAAGACAGATCGTGATTCGCAACGGGAAAGCGCGCGGCGTAGTTCTTGAAAGTGGCGAAGAAATCAGCGCTTCCATTGTGGTCAGCGATCTGGACCCGCACCAGACCTTTTTCCATCTCACCGATGGCCAGGAAGTGGACGCCGCCTACCTCGACAGAATCCGAAAGTTCCGCATCGAAGGAACTTCAATGAAGATGAACCTCGCGCTCAGCGGACTACCGGATTTCAAGGCGCTACCAGGAGTGCCCGGACCGCAGCATCGAGCCACAGTGCATATCTGCCCCAGCATTGAGCATATGGAGCGCGCCTGGCACGATGCCAAAAGCGGTATCCCGTCCCGTGAACCGTTGCTGGAACTCACTATCCCGACCATGTACGATCCATCACTCGCCCCGCCTGGCAAACACATCATGGGGATCTTCGTGCAGTACGCACCGTACACTCTCAGCAAAGGAACGTGGGACGAATTGCGGGAACCGTTCGCGGATCGCATTATCGCAATGCTCGGCGAACACATCACGAACCTCAATTCGATCCTGATCGACCGGCAGGTGCTTACGCCCCTCGATCTGGAGCGCCGTTTCAAAATCACGCACGGAAATATATTCCACGGCGAAATGAGTCTCGATCAGTTATTCGTCTCGCGGTTGAAATACCGGACTCCGGTGGAAAGTCTTTATCTGTGCGGTTCGTCGACGCACCCCGGCGGCGGAGTAATGGGCGCGCCGGGACACAATGCCGCGGCACAGATTCTGCTGGATCTCGCCTAGCGGAAGGCTAATTCTTTGCGTTCCGCCTTGCTTTGCGTGAAAATACGCTTAGACCTCTCGTGGCTACAGACCTCATTGAAATAGATTCCGAACATCCAGATCCGCAGGCGATTGACCGTGCCGCCAAGCTCATCAATCAAGGCGGGCTGGTCGCCATCCCCACCGATGCTCTCTATACCATCGTCGCCGATCCCATGAACCTCCACGCCGTCGGGCGCGTCTTCAAGGCCAAGGGACGGGAGCCGCAACGGTCGCTTCCTTTGCTGGTGACCGATATCGAGATGGCCGAGGAACTAGCCAAGGATCTCACCACGCGCTTTTATCTGTTGGCGCGCAAATTCTGGCCCGGACCCCTTACCCTGATTGTTCCGGCCGCCGCCAAGATTCCGTTAAAGGTAACCGGGAATACCGGCCGCCTCGCCATGCGCCAATCGAAGTCGCCAGTAGCCGACGCGCTGCTTAAAAACCTGGGACGCCCTCTGATCTCAACCAGCGCGAATATCTCCGGCCAACCCACCGGCCGCGGTGGAATCGACGTCTTCTTCATGATGGACGGAGCGGTGGATCTCGTCCTTGACGGCGGCCACTGCGTGGGCGCGGGAAGCACCACCGTAGACGTCACCGAACCCTACTGGAAACTCATCAAAGAGGGCGCAATCGGCGAGAAAGAGATTGGAGACTGCCTTAAAGACGGTTGAAATTGACAATCATCTGTTATCATCTGTTTGGAGCGTGTCTGCAAGGCACGTGAATGACCTCTATAAATTGATCCAACAGTCAATGTCATTGGGGTCCGGCTCGTTTGCAGCATCGGTGAGCAAGCTCCGGCGGATAATCGCCATGGAGAAGCCTGAAGATGCCCGGAGGACTCCTCCCCTTAACTATTAAGGGTCAATGACGGAGGTTGGATACGGCTAAGTGGTGCGCTCCGTAGAGTTTCCGAGTGGTCCTGCCGCTCCCAAAACATTTCTTGAATGAACATTCTATTTATTGGCGATATTTTTGCGTCGGCGGGCCGCGGAATTGTCGCGGACAAGCTGCATTACATCCTCTCCACCGAAAACATCGATCTCGCAATCGCCAACTGCGAAAACGCCGCTGGCGGGTTTGGCGTCACCCCGCTGATTGCCGAAGAGCTTCTGAAGCTTGGATTGCACATCCTCACCTCCGGCAATCATATCTGGGACAAGCGTGAGATCCTGGAGTATTTCCCGCACCAGCCGCGCCTTCTGCGGCCGGCCAACTATTCCGAGGAACTGCCCGGAAAAGGTTGGGCCCTGGTGAAGGCCCGAAACGGTGTGGAGTGCGCAGTGATCAACCTGCAGGGCCGCGCCCACATGCCAGCCACCGATTGCCCCTTCCGGAAAGCCGACCAAATTCTTGCTGCCATCCCGGCGAACGTCAAGGTTCGCTTCGTGGATTTCCACGCCGAGCTCACTAGTGAGAAGGTCGCAATGGGGTGGTACCTAGACGGCCGCGTCTCGGTGATGGTGGGAACCCATACGCATGTGCCGACGGCGGACACCAGAATCCTAACCGGCGGAACAGGCTATCAAACCGATGCGGGCATGACTGGGCCTTATAATTCTGTAATTGGTGTGGATAAGGAAATTGTGCTGCGAAAGTTTCTAACATCGATGCCGGTCAGAATGGAGGCCGCGCGCGGTGGCGTGGAATTGCACGGTGTCATCGCTGAAGTGGATGAAACTACAGGCAAGACCGTGAGCATCCGCCGGTATCAGTTGCTATCGTAAAGAAGCTGTTTTCCTGGGCCGGAAGGTACCTATGAAGCGATTGCGAGCCAGTTGGACTGTAACCACTATCGGTTTCGCGCTTCTCTGCGCCTTCTCCGCGGCACTTGTCGCCGTCGCCGTACAGCACGCTGAATCCCGGAGCCGGAGAGCGATTTCGGCCGTCGCCCACCTGGTTGAACTCCAGGACGCCGTGCGCTCCAGCGACCCTGCGCGTGTCGAGAAACACTGGCTCGAACTGAGCCGGATGAAACTGGATAATCCCTCGTACCCGGAGCTTGCCGGCACGCTTGCGGTTGTGAAGCAAAGTTTCCAGCGTATTTTGGCACTGGAATCCGAGCTGAAATCGGCCCTCGCGGAAGGGGTGGCGGGGCGCACGTCTCGCAAAATTCTGGAGGATCTGCTCAGGGAACGGGACAGCGCGCAATCCAAGCTCCTGGTGGCTGAGCGAAGCATGCGGATCGGCCGCAATGAGATTTCCGAATCGGATTACGAGAACACCAGATACTTGGTGATTCTAATACTTACCATGGCGGTGCTGGTAATCTTGACAGCTCTCCAGATCCGCCGTTACCGGTCCGATCTGGAGATCCGTAAGCGGTCTGAGGAAGCACTGAGGGAATCGGAGGCAAAGTTCCGCGGGCTGTTCAGTAACGTGATGGATAGCATGTATCAAACCACGCTTGACGGCAAACTTCTGGCCGCCAATCCAGCCCTGGTCAAGATTCTGGGCTACGACTCGGAAGAAGAATTGAAGGCAGCTGGCTTGGTGACAAATATCTACGCCGAGCCCCACAAGCGCAGCGAATTCATCCGCAGCGTGGTAATCCAAGGGGAAGTGAGAAACAAGGAGATGGTGCTGGTCCGGAAGGACGGTACGCGGATCACCGTCCTCGACCACTTCCGGACCGTGCGCGATGCCACCGGCAAGGTAGTGTATCTTGAGGGCACGCTGATCGACATCTCGGATCGAATTGCATTTGAGCAGGAATTGGCAAGGGCCCGCGATTCCGCAATTCAGGCATCGCGGCTAAAATCGGAATTCCTCGCCAATATGAGTCATGAGATTCGCACGCCGATGAATGGCGTGATCGGGATGACCAACATGCTACTGGACACCCATCTCAGCCTGGAACAGCGGGAGTATGCGGTAGCGGTGCGGCGGTCGGCCGGGTTCCTGCTGGAGATCATCAACGACATTCTTGATTTTTCAAAGATTGAAGCGGGCAAGCCGGAACTGGCATCCATCGATTTTTCGCCCCGGGTATGCGTCGAAGAAGTGCTGGAAATGTTGTTCGAAATGGCCGAGGAGCGCAAGCTCGAGATTCTTTGCCACTTTGACGACACAGTCCCCGATGCGCTCCGCGGCGACCCGGGCAGGCTTCGCCAGGTGATCACCAATCTGGTTGGAAACGCCCTGAAGTTCACCGAACAGGGCGAAGTGATCGTGAGGGTGTCGGCCAAGGATTCCTCAGCGCCGGAGGTACTGTTGGAATTCGACGTGTCGGATACCGGAATCGGCATCACGCCGGACCAGATGGCACGAATTTTTGAGCCGTTTTGCCAGGGTGATGGTTCCACCACCAGGAAATACGGCGGAACCGGGCTGGGATTGAATATTTCGCTAAGAATCGCGGAAACGATGAAGGGTTCCATCGATGTCAAAAGCGAACCCGGCGTAGGGTCGACGTTTCACTTCACCGCCATGTTTGAGAATCGCTCGCCCGGCGTAGCCTGGTCACCCCCTGAGGTGCTGAAAGGGCTTAGAGTTCTGGTGGTGGAAGATAACCACGTAGCACGCAGGCTGCTGGTGGAGAAGGTACGAAATTGGGGTATGCATCCAACAGAGTGCGCCGATGGGCAGGCCGCCCTGGAAATTCTGCAACAGCATTCCTCGGCCGGCCAGCCCATCGAGTTTACGTTGTTGGATTGCCAGATGCCGGGACTGAACGGGATCGACTTCGTGCAGTCCGTGCGTGCCGACCGTTCCCTGGCCGGATTGCAGTTGGTTCTAATGACCAATTTTGGACACCGCAGTGTGGCTCTCGGAGATTGGGATCGGACCATCGCCGGAGTGGTTACGAAACCCATCCGCGGAAAAACGCTGCTTGACATCCTGACGCACCGCAGCAATCCTGCGCCCATCGCCAGCGACCTTTTTCCGGCGCCAGGCATCCTGGGAAGAGGGGTATCTAATTGCCGAATCCTGGTGGCCGAAGACAATCTGGTGAATCAGAAAGTGGCTTCCCGGATGATTGAGAAGCTGGGTCACCCAGTGGACGTGGTGGTGAACGGCAATGAGGCGCTGCTGGCAATCGAGCAAAAGGTATACAGCCTGGTGTTAATGGATTGCCAAATGCCGGGGATGGATGGTTTCGAAGCCACCGCGGAGATTCGTAGACGGGAAAACGGCACTTCGCGCTTACCTGTGATCGCAATGACTGCCCATGCCATGAAAGGCGATCGCGAACGGTGCATCAACGCCGGCATGGACGACTACCTGACCAAACCAGTGAATGCGGAAGATCTCGCCGCAGTGCTGCAACGATGGCTGCCGAAAGATGCGTTTTGGACAGAGGCCACCTAGCAATTCACGGCAATCAAGCCCGCGCACTCCGCCTAAACCTATAATGACTGCATGTCCTCTGTTCCCCCACGCGAGCTTCGAAGCCGGAAATGGTTTCATGGCGCCGATTACTACAACTTTGCCCGGCGCACGTACATGCGCGCCGCCGGCTACAATTCAGACGTTTTTGAAGGCAAACCGGTCATCGGAATCTGCAATTCCTGGAGTGAGCTGAACAACTGCAACATGAACCTCCGGGATGTTGCCGAGGCCGTCAAGCGCGGCGTCTGGGCCGCCGGCGGATTCCCTCTGGAGTTCCCAACCATCTCGCTAGGCGAAACCTACATCCGCCCGACGACCATGCTTTTCCGCAACCTGATGGCCATGGACGTGGAGGAGATGATTCGCGCCAATCCGCTGGATGGTGTGGTCCTGCTGTGCGGTTGTGATAAGACGACGCCGGCCCAACTCATGGGAGCGGCCAGCGCCGATATCCCGTCCATCATGATTTCAAGCGGCCCGATGCTCGCCGGAAACTGGCGCGGCCAGCGGATATCCTCCGGCACTGACGGCCGCAAGCTATTCGATCAGTACCGCTCCGGCAAAATCGGCGACGAAGAGCTGAACGAAATCGAAGGCTGCATCTCGCGCACCCTCGGCCACTGCACCGTAATGGGCACCGCCTCCACCATGACCAGCCTCGCCGAAGCCATGGGCATGATGCTCACCGGATGCGCCTCCATCCCCGCACCCGATTCACGCCGCCTTCAAATCAGCGAGACAACCGGCCGGCGCATCGTGGAGATGGTGCATGAAGACCTGAAGCCATCGCGCATTATCACCCGTGAATCGCTCGAAAATGCGGTCATCACCTGCATGGCGCTCGGCGGTTCCACCAACGCCGTGGTGCATCTCATCGCCATCGCCGGCCGCCTCGGCATCAAGCTGACGCTCGCCGATTTCGACCGCCTGTCCCGCTCCACTCCCTACCTCACCAACGTGAAGCCCTCCGGCGAATATCTGATGGAGGACTTCTTCCACTCCGGCGGTCTGCCCGCGTTGATGAAGGAGATTCTGCCCCTGCTCCATCGCGACTGCCTCACCGTAACCGGAAAATCCATTTCGGAAAATCTCGAAAAAGCCCAGTGCTACAACGCCGAAGTCATTCGTCCCCTGTCCTCGCCGCTGCATCACGAAGGCGGCCTGGCAATCCTGCATGGCAACCTGTGTCCGAACGGAGCGGTAATCAAACCCACCGCCGCTTCGCCTGAACTGCTGCAACATCGCGGCAAAGCATACGTGTTTGAAAATCACGAGCAGATGGAACAGCAGGTCGATCTCGACTACCTCCCGATCGACCGCAACACCGTCCTTGTAATGAAGAACGGCGGTCCAAAGGGCGCGCCCGGATTCCCGGAATGGGGCTGGCTGCCGATGCCAAAGATGCTATTGAAACAAGGCGTCAAAGACATCGTGCGCATTTCCGACGCCCGTATGAGCGGCACCAGCTTCGGCACCGTGGTCCTACACGTAGCGCCGGAGTCCGCAATCGGCGGACCGTTAGGCATTGTCCAGACCGGCGATGAAGTAGTGCTGGATGTCGCTGCCCGAACGCTCAACGTAACTCTCTCCCCCGATGAAATCGCCAAGCGCTCCGCCCAGTTTGTAACGCCCAAGCCGCACTACGACCGCGGCTACGGGAAGCTCTTCCTCGAACACGTGACGCAAGCCGACGAGGGCTGCGACTTCGACTTCCTCAGGGCCGTGGAACCAAATAGCTGATGTCTCGATGGAAGACCACCGGCCTGGCTGCGGCGATTGTCATACTCTTTCTGGTGGCCAACCGCGGGGCATACAGAGGCTACTTTCAGGATGACGATCTCGACAATCTATTCTGGACTCCGCACGTCGATACCATCGACTATCTGACGGGACTGGTTTCGCCGGTCTTCTCGCGGAAAAACTTCCGGCCGGTCGGGCATTTTTACTTTCACGTAATGGAGCGGTTCGCCGGAATGCGCTTCGCTCCGTATGTGGCAGTGCTGCAGTTCATTCACCTGTGTAACGGCGTGCTGATTTGGCTCGTGCTTCGAAGGCTGAAACTCCATCCGCTTGCAGCGGTAGCCGCCGCTCTGTTTTTCCTCTACCACCCGGCGACATTCGACGCCTACTGGCAGCCGATGTACGTATTCGACCTGCTGTGCGGCACATTTTGTCTTCTTTCGTTCCTGGCATTCATAGACCGCCGCTGGGTAATCAGCTTTCTATGCTTCGTCTGCGCATACAAGGCAAAGGAACTGGCGGTAATGCTTCCCGCCGTGCTGGCTGCGTACGAGATCCTGGTGGGCGAGCGGAGATGGAAACCGCTGGTTCCGTTCTTCGCAGTGTCCCTCTTGTTCGGCATTCAGGCGCTGATTTCGAATGCAAATACAAACAACGCCTACACGTTGAAAGTCAGTACTGCGACGTTGCTCAATAGCGCGATTTTTTACTTGCCGCGAATCTTCGCTTTCAGCCTCGCATCCATAGCAATGCTATCAGCCGTAAGCCTGCTACGGGATCGGCGGGCGTGGCTCGGGCTTTGCGCGGCTCTGCTGTTTCTAATTCCGTTGCTCGCTCTTCCCGGCCGCACCTACAGCGTCTACCTCTACGTTCCCTTGATCGGCGCAGCCGTTGCGCTGGCTTCCGTGCTCGACCGGACGAAAGCCTGGGCCGCGCTGCTGTTCCTCGCCATCTGGCTCCCATTCACCTTCGTGCAGATGCGCGTATACCGCAGAGCCGCGCTGACGGCGGCTGATGAGAATCGGTCCTACGTCAGCGGCCTGGCGGACTTTCTCCACACTTCCCCGCAAACCACGGCATTTATCGAAGACGGCGCGCCCGCGGCAATGCATTGGTGGGGGGTCAGAGGAGCGATTCTCTATCTCTCGAAAAAGCGCGCGATTCAGCTCGCTGCCATCAACGATTCTGAAGCGACCGCTCTTCTCGCCCAGCCCCATCTCGCAGTGCTGAGTTGGGACCAGGTGACTCGCAAGCTGCAAATTACGAAGCGCGAGCCGGATACACCCGAGGAGTCCTATATCAGCATGCGCAGCGGAATGCCAATCTGGCAATTCGGCGACGGCTGGTATCAACGCGAGAACTTCTATCGCTGGACCAAGCCAGAAGCCAGGGCGACGCTTCGGCGTCCGGAAGGCGCGTTGAAGCTCGAAGTCAGCGTCAATATCGGTGCAATCCACATCCGCGATTTACCGAAGGTGCAATTGGAAGTATTCCTCGATGGCGCGTCGCTAGGCGTGCAGGACTTCACCACAGCGGGCTGGCAGAAACGCACTTACTCCCTAAAGCCCGCGCCCGCGGGAATCGCCAATATAGAGTTCCGCACATCTCCGGCCTTTCATCCAGAAGGCGATCCCAGAGTGCTCGGCATCCCGATTGGCGGGTTTGGCTTTGTCGATGATCGGTAGAATACATTTACAGAACATTCAGGGACCTGTCATCGGCCCGAGCACGCTTTAATTTCCTAGCCGGGTATGTGCTTGACTGAGCTAATTTCTCTGCCAACCGCTCGGGTGGGGCCGGTGCCTGCTGGATCAGGTCGAGTGACCGGGATTGCGCCCCGAGCCTCTCATAGGACCGGACGTAAGCCTCTCGACTTATCCGGCTCGTACCACCCTTGAACCTAAAAACGGCAGTTGGACTGTCCGAGCGTGGATTGTCCCTATCGAATCAGATACTTTCAACTGCTGCGTAGTGCACCTC
>JANYCV010000286.1 GCA_025360145.1 Acidobacteriaceae bacterium | reverse complement strand
AAGATCGCCCGGCATTTGGATCGCGATGATATGGTACAAAACGGGGTGGGCACGGTTTGTTCCCTCACCGTCCAGTGCGCGCAGTGCCACAACCACAAGTTTGATCCGCTGAAGCAGGAAGAGTATTACAAGATCTTCGCTTTCTTCAACAATGCGCATGAATCGAACGTGGGGGTTTACACGGGGGCTGAACAGCAGAGGCGCGCGGAGATTTTTCGTAAGACGCGCGAGATAGAAACCGAACTGCAGCACCGCACTCCCGATTGGGCTGAACGGATGGCGCGTTGGGAGGATGCGGTTCGCAACGATCAACCGGAATGGCAAGTTGTTCGGCCCGATGTGGACGACATTTCAACCGGCGGGCAGAAGTATCTACCGATGACGGACGGGTCGTTCCTAGCGGCTGGTTATGCGCCGACTAAACATACAGCGAAGTTCACGGTGAAGTCCGATTTGAAGCGGGTGGGCGGGTTCCGGCTGGAGTTGTTGAACGATCCTAACCTTCCGTTGAATGGACCGGGGCGTTCCACCAAGGGCTTAGGGGCGCTGACGGAATTCACAGTGGAGGCACGGGCGGCGGGCAGCGCTGAGAAACCGAAAGCGGTGAAGATCGTGCGGGCAACGGCTGATGTGAACCCCGCGGAAAAGGATCTGGACACGCAATTCTTTGATAAGACGAAGAAGCGCCGCGTGACGGGTCCTATCGAGTTCGCCATTGATGGCAAGGATGAGACGGCCTGGACGATTGACGTTGGGCCGGGCCGGCGAAATGTTCCGCGCAAAGCTGTGTTTGTGCCGGAAGCGCCCATCGAAAACGCGGGCGGCACGGAGCTTATTATCTATTTGAGCCAGAAGTCTGGCGGTTGGAATAGCGACGATAACCAGAACATTAATTTGGGCCGGATGCGTTTGTCGGTGACGGCGGCTACCGAACCGAAGGCTGATCCGTTGCCGGCTAATGTTCGAGAAGTTTTGGCGCGACCCAGAGCGGAACGATCGGCTGCGCAAACGCAGGTTGTATTCAACTATTGGCGAACAACTGTTCCAGAGTGGAAGCCTGCCAATGATGAGATTGATGCACTGTGGGCTGGGCATCCTGAAGGGGAATCGCAGCTGGTATTGTCGCAACGTGAGGAGATGCGGCCTACTAACATTTTATTTCGAGGGGATTTTCTGAAACCGTTGAAGGCGGTGGAGGCCGGTGTGCCGGCATATCTGAATCCGCTTCCGAAGACGGATGGGCCGCTTGATCGGTTGGCTTTCGCGCGATGGGTAGCCGATCGGAATGCGCCAACCACTGCCAGAGCAATGGTGAATCGTGTATGGCAGCAGTACTTCGGCACGGGCATTGTATCGACAAGTGAAGATTTGGGAACGCAGGCGGAGACTCCGTCGCACGGTGAGTTACTCGATTGGCTTGCGGTGGAATTCATGGACAAAGGGTGGAGCCTTAAACAATTGCACAAAACCATTGTTACTTCGGCAACATACCGGCAGTCATCGAAGGTGAATGAAGAGTTGTTGTCGAAAGATCCCTACAACCGTTTGATGGCGCGTGGGCCGCGGGTGCGTAATCATCGATTCGAGCATCTGGGTCGCCGTGATCACGGGCCGTCCGAGCTTGTTGCAGAGCGCGATGATTTCCTTCTGCGCGATGGGCACTTCCTCGAACGGCAGCTCCACGCCCAGGTCGCCACGCGCGACCATGATGGCGTCGGAGGCCCGCACGATGCTCTCGATGTTCTCGAGCGCGGAGTCCTTCTCGATCTTCGCCACCACGAGCATGTGCTTTGGAATTTTCTCGCGCAACTCGGCGATGTCCTGCGCGCGACGGACGAAGGAGAGCGCGAGGTACTCGAGGTTGTGCTCAACGGCAAAAATGACGTCGGACCAATCCTTTTCCGTAATGGACGGCGCGCTCACCGCGACGCCAGGCAGGTTGAGGCCCTTGTGACTCTTTATGAGACCGCCGTGCAGCACGCGCGCGCGCACCGTGCGCTCGTGCACGTCGAGAGTCATCAGCTCGATGAGTCCATCGTTGATGAGGATGCGGTCGCCAGTCTTGACGTCGTTGCACAGGTCTGCGTACGTCGTGGGAAACTGTCCCGGCTCAACGCCCTCTTCACCAGCGACGAGGACGATGTCTTCGCCGTCGACAACGTCGCGCGGCTCCACCAGGTCACCAATGCGAATACGCGGGCCCTGGAG
>JANYCV010000256.1 GCA_025360145.1 Acidobacteriaceae bacterium | reverse complement strand
GGCCTCAAAATGCTGGATCACGTTCGGGGGCTATCGCGCTCAATGGGAGCGCAGGCCAATGGTCGTTTGTGTGGTTGTTCTGAACGCCACAGCTTCGGAAAGATCGCGGAAAGTCGCGATAGCGACCGCCAACTAGACCCCGCTTCGATGAAGTACCGGCACTGCGCGCATGGGCATACTGGAGAAGATAGGCAACGGTGTGCTGGCCACGGTGACGCCCGAGAGGCGATGGTAGTATTGCGTGCATTTCTGAAGCTGGCCATCGACTTTCCGCTCCACTTCCTGCTCATGCAGGCGTCAGGGCATCGGCAATGGGAGCTGCAGATTTCAATTCCATCGACGGCGGCGGCCACTCGCCCGCGCGCCAGTCCGGTTGCAGGACACCATTTCACTTCAGTTGCTTTGCCACCTGGCAGCCCAAATCGAAGTCCTGGGCGGGGTTTTGCCGCTGCATCGCGTCGCCGGGCATGTCCTCGCTGAGGTTGCCGAACCGCTTGTTCAGTGCGCCGTGGCGGCACTCCGTCTCAATACGATGAAGCGGAGCAAACTGGCAAGCTGATTCAAGGAAGACGGCGTCAAGCACTTCCGTCCGTGGATAAACCTAACCCGGCAGTACCGGTGCAGGTTCCGGTTTTCCGCCGTTTGTTTGTTACGATTTCGAACTTCTTCGCCTGCACCAACCGCTTGCGGACAGACGACCTATCCGTTTTGACGGGGTTCAACTGCCGGATGCAGGATAAATTGGATACTGTCTACCTTCGGTCTGTGCCGCCGTCAACTGCTTCCAATCGAAAATCTTGTCGAGACAGGTTTTGAACTGGTGCCGTTGCAAAGTGAAATCTTCCCTTTCTCCGCCTTACGTTGCAGAAAGTGGTACACAGGTTGATGTGGCCGATCGCGGTCGCCTCTTCTTCTGGAAACGCTTGTACATCCGCGCTTTGCCGCGGCCCTTTGGGCCAAGGTGGCAGGGATATGGAATGCCTTCAATTTGCCTTCTTGCAGCACCGAAATTTGAAACTCGGAGTGCAGTTGCTTTCCATCGGCGCATCGGCGATTTGGCTTTCCGCATTTGCGGTGGCATTCGACAACGGAGCCGGGGCGCATCTCCCGTAACGCTGCTCACAAGACTTCGGATGAGCCGGCCGCGCAACTCGTGATCGCCTGGCGTCTCTACCAGTAATACGATTGGTAGATTCAGGCAAAGGCAACGGTATTTCAAGAAACTGGGTATGTGCTTGACTTAAGTGGGTACGGTCTCGCAGCGTTTCGTTTGGCTGGCGCATCGGGCCTTGGTCCCGCTTCCAGCAGCGGGACCAAGGCGTCCCGCGCCGGCCAGGGGGCCCGCCCCACCTGGGCAAGCTGCTGCCGTAGTATTTACCTGAGTCAAGCACATACCCAGGTGTAAGATTTGAAAAAACGACTTGGACGAGTAGATCAGGTTGGGAACTCGCCGCAGTTTCAGCGGGTTAATGGGGCAAGCTCAGGAACGTTACGAAATCGCTGTCAAACAGCCGGCTTTCGCGTATGGCTCCGCCGGTGCGTCAGGGCTTCGCGGTCGTCATTTTGCGGATTTCGCCGACGGCTGCCGAGACCTTCCTTTCGTAAAGGGTCTTGCCTATGGCGGCGGTGGAGAGCCGCGGGTCGCCACTGATGCCGTTTTGTTTGGACCCGGCCACGAGTTTATCCTTGCGGATCCAATCGCTGCCGCCGAGATACAGCAGCAGTGAGGTGTCCGAGATGCCGGCGTGCGTACCGATGGGCAGATTGTTTTGCTTCAGCCATTCATTGAACTCGCCGTAGGAGCGATACACGGCGCCGCAGAAGTGGACGCGAACTCCCTTGGGCCGAAACTTCGCGTCGAGCCGGGCGGCGAGCGATTCCAGTTCCTGCTGTGCGCCGCCATGGTCGCCCATGAGGACGATGTGACGGAAGCCGTTGGTGACCATGCTGGCGACGGCGGCTTCATTGACGCTGAGATAGACGGCGGTGGGGACAGTGACTGTGCCGGGCCAGTTTTCATTGAGATGGCCGTTCGCAGGCGAGAACGGCATCACCGGAGCAAGCAACGCATTGCCCAGCCTGCGCGCGATGTCGGCTCCGGCGCGGCGGGCGATGAAGGTGTGGCCGCCGAGGACTGCTTGCGGGCCGCGCTGCTCGGTTCCGCCGTTGTAGATCAGTACCGTGGTCTTTCCGTTCTTGTGGATCGCGTCGTGGATTTCGGCGTAGGTCATCAATTCAATCTCCACCGGGGCGGAGGTCTGAGCCACGCAGATTACCGTGCCAAACAGTACCAGTGATAGTCGTCGCATGATCTAGTGTAGTGTCCAAGTTGTGACTACCCGTCCACAGCCGGGCACGCGCCCGGTCAGCGAATCGAAGAATCGAGTGAACCGCTGTTCGTAGATATTAGGCTAACGGGGCAAGCCTGGGATATCCGTTCTCACCTTGTACAAGGTCTTGCCCGCGGTGATGTAGAGGGTTTTCATATCGGGTCCGCCGAAGGCATTGTTTGTGATTGTGTCTTCCGCGATGGGAATGAATTTTAGCAGCTTTCCCTTGGGAGAGATGATGTAGACGCCACATTTTGTATCGAGCGTTTCCGAGGTGCCGCGCGGCCGGATTAAGCCGGCGGATGCGTAGAGATTGCCTTGCGTATCGATACTCATTCCGTCGGCACTGCGGCCCGGATAGAAGTTGTAATGGACTCGCATGTTGCGGACGGAACCGTCGGGCTGCAATTCGTACGCACGGATCATGCGGGCACCGCCTTGGGCCTGATTCGCTTCGATCAGATACAGAATCTTATCGTCCGGGGAGATCTGAATTCCGTTCGGGCGCTGAATATCCGGGCTTGCCAGAATGCGGGTAAACTTCCCTGGCGCATCGATTCGATATACGGCCGCGCCAGCCATATCGGTGAAATACAAACGCCCCTTGCCGTCGATGGTGACATCGTTGGGAGCCTGAAGCGGCTTGCCCTGATAGGATTCGGCGAGGATCTCCATTTTCCCCGTTTTCAGATCCGTGCGAGTGATCCGCGGCTTCCCTTTCACCTTGACGCCGTAGCGCTCCCATTCCGCGCCTTCGCAAGCAATCAGGCGGTCCTGGGGATCTATGAGCAGCCCGTTCGCCACATTGCTGTGCTCGCGATAGACGGAGAGAACGCCGTTTGTCGAGAGCTTCATGATGCGCTCGTTCACGATTTCAGAGAAGTAGACATTGCCTGCGCGGTCGACCGTGGGGCCTTCGGTAAATGCGACTGCGGCGGCAACTTCCGGCTCTTGCGCGGCTGCGGGGATCAGGAATAGGAGGCAACAAAGTAATTTCGTCATAAGGGATTATTTATTTGCGATGCGGAGTTTGGTTCCCCACGGAGCGCCGCGTTTCACCCATTCGGTGAGTGTCACGACGTCGCGGGAGGGGAGCTTTGCACCGGGTGGCATCTTGAATTCGCCGTCGTGCCGGACAGCGTGGATCAAGACGCTGATTTCGGGTTGTCCGGGGACAACGGCGGGGCCACGGCTGCCGCCCTTGAGCAGGGTTTCCCGATCGAGGAAAGAGATTCCGCCGTCATTCAATTCCTGGTTGTGGCAGCCGAGGCAGCGTTTTATCAATATGGGCGCGACGCGCTGGTCGAAGTAGCGCTCGTCGTTTTTCGAGGGCGTTTGCGCGTATGCAACGGCCGTTATTGCGACCAGGGAGAATACGATTCCATTCACTTCTTCTTCATACCGACGCCGAATTGATTTCCGGCGCGAACGACCTTTCCATTTGCGACGACGATTTCTAGCACCTTTTCACTCTGCACTTGGCGGCCGGTTTCATCCGTTAAGGTGGCGACGATTTTCTTGGTGGCCACGTCGATGATCTCGCCAGTGGAAGAGTAAGCGAATGCGCCATCGAGGCTGAAGCTGATCCAACCTGGGGAGTCGCGGAGCTTGATGCTTTTGGTCTGCTTCGGCGGCATGACGGTGGCGTCGAAGACGTGGATGAAGTTGTTAGCTCCGTCCGCCAGCCAAAGCTCCTTTTCATCGGGCGTCAAAGCGATGCCGTGACTGGGGCATCCGTGGCGTTTGACGGGGCCTTGCTTGTAGCCTTGCACTTCCACGCGGTGGAGCATCTTGCCTGTTCGGATATCGCCGACTTCAAAACCGAGCAGCTTGTTTACGTTTACGAAACAGAGTGTGTCGCTTCCATTCACCGTGAACGGACGGATGACATCCGAAAACGGGCCCACGGTGGAAGAAACCTTATGATTGCTTGTGCTGGCGATGGACAGAAGCGGAGACTTCAAGCCGGCCATATACACATGCGCGCCGTCGAGAGAGTAGATGGTATTGTGCGAAGCTGACTTGGTTTCTATTTTGGTGATGACAGCGCCGGTGGCTGCGTTGACAACCGTCCAGAATGGCCCTTCGAACTGGGGCACGTAGAGGAGTTTGCCATCGGGAGAAATCGCCATGCGATCGCATCCGCCTTCGTAGGTCTTGTCCCAAAGCTTCTGGCCGGTGATGGCGTCGAGGGCCATCATCTTGTGCAGACTGGTAACGTACACCTTACCGGTCTTGGCGCTGGCAGCGACGCCCTTCACGTTTTCCGGCTTTTGGCCGGCGGGCACATCCCAGGTGGGAAGGCGCTTGACGAACTTGTATCCGTTATCGATATCGAAAACCAGGACACCGGTACCGCCGTACTCTTCGTAGTTGCGAATGCCGGGGCTGGCCGCGTAGAGCAGGTGCTTTTCCTTTCCAGCGGGCGACTGGCCGGGCAATAGCGTCACTGCGAAGAGGAGGGAGAGTAGGGCTTTGTCGATGGTGGGCATGGATGTTTCCTTGTGTCCGTGAGTGCTGGAGCTTGTCAATTATATTACAGATGCGAATGCCTGTGAGGTGAGCGCCGACCGGGCGTGCGGGTCGCGGCGTTTTTCGCGCGCAGATTGGGTTTGGGCACGGTGGTGGCTTCCTGGTTGTCAAAGAACTGGGCCGGTTGGCGTTTATTGCTTTACTGCCGGCTTGCGATTTGGACCGTTTATTGGGTCACTCCTATCGTGAACTTCGCGCGGTGGTTGCGGCGTTGGGGTCGTTTCGCAGTTTTCGTTGCCGGGCGCTGACGGTTCGGTGGGGGCGGTTGAGACCGGTGGGTCTGGTTCGTTTCGTAATTCTTCGGTTCTCCTTGATTCTGTGCGGGATTTCCGTATTTTTGTCGAGGGTTTTCAGGGCGCGGTCAAAGGCGCGGCTGTAGGTGTTTTCGCAGCGCAGAAGGAGTTGGAGCGAGTTTTCCTGGTTGGCCTTGGTGGTTGGCCTTGGTGGTGAAGGCCAGGCTGAGGCGCTCGGGGTGGATGATGACCTGGAATTGTTCGACGATTTCGGGTGCCATGCGGTCCATTTGCAGGTCGATGGCGGCGGTTTGGATGAGCCAGATGCAACGGAGACGCCAGCGGGCGACTTCGTCTGTGGGTTGGAATTTTTGGATAAATGCTTCCATTAATTCGTCGAATTTGGTTTGGGATTCGTTAAAGAGGACTAGGGTTTTGGCGGTTAGGCCGTGGCGGAGTGCGTGTTGGGCGGAGTTGTGGAGTCCTTCCGGGGACTTGGTGCCGGCGATACGTCGTTTATCGCGTGATTGCATGGGTGTTGCCTCCTGCGATCACGGTAGCTTTGGGGCGTGCGGGACGGGGCGAGAATTTTTGTTAAGTTGTTGCTTTCGCGGGATATTCAGTTTTGCAATTTTTGAACTGCGGAGATGAGATGCGTTTTCAGTCGATGGTTGGCCTTTGGAAATTGATTAGTAGGCAGAGGTCTTTGTCGGCGGCGCGGAGATAGTTCATGCATTGAGCTATGTCGTCGCCGGCCAGGCGGTCGGTGCATTTTAGCTCCACCAGGACGGTGTTTTTTACCAGGATGTCGGCGTGGTAGTGTCCGAGGCATTGGCCTTTGTAGGTTACCGGGAACGCGGTTTGGGATTCTACGGTTAGGCTTCGGAATTTTAGTTCGTGGAGGAGGCCCCGCGTCTATACGTTTTCCTGGAAGCCGCAGCCTGGGGTGTTGAAGACTTCGAAGGCTGGGTTTATGATTTGGCCGGTTAGCGCGGTTAGGCTTTCGTCTTCTGTGGTGGTCATGGTAGATGTGTTGTGGGTTTGAGGGTGCGGAGTTCTCAGGGTGTTTTATTATTTGGCTGGTATGAATGGGATAAGATTTTTTTGATTTCAGGCGATTGCGGGATGTTCTTGAGTACTAGCTATTGATTCGGAGCTTTTTGTGTCATCTCCATGCGGTCCGTAAATTTGGAGGTGTGTTTCGGGTAAGGCTTTTCCGGTTCTTCGCTGTTTCAGGTGGGTAGGCGCGAAAGATCGACTTAGCCTGCTGTGCGGTAAATGATGGTGGCAAGGTTGCGATCTAAGCGATAGCCGCAGGCCTTGGCCTTGGCGGCCTGGACCAGGTTGTTGATGCCGGAA
>JANYCV010000236.1 GCA_025360145.1 Acidobacteriaceae bacterium | reverse complement strand
ATTACGGTCATCGGCGAAGTGGAACTGGCCGGCTATTTTCTGAACGGACCGATTATCGGGATTACCGGATCGAACGGGAAGACCACCACCACGTCGATGACGGGCCACATATTGAAAGAGAGTGGCATTCCGGTGCAAGTGGGCGGGAACATCGGACTGGCGCCCACATCAATGACCGGGAGCTCGCGCGCAGGGCAGTGGAATGTTCTGGAGCTCTCCAGTTTCCAACTGGAAACCATCGATCGGTTTCACGTGGATATCGGCGTCTGCCTGAACTTAACCCCGGATCATCTGGACCGCCATTACACCGTACAAAATTACGCCGCGGCGAAGGGGCGGCTGTTCGCGAACCAAACTCCGAACGACTATGCCGTGCTGAATGCCGACGATGCGTACTGCGTGGGCTATGCTGCGGCGACCGCGGCCAGAACGCTGTGGTTCAGCCTTTCGCACCCTGTTGTGCCGGGCTTATGGCTTGAGAACGGCACGATTCTATTCGACGGCGATCCATTAATTCGGCAGGCTGATGTACCGCTGCGGGGCGTTCACAATATTGAGAACACGATGGCAGCTTCGGCGGCGGCGCGGCTGGCAGGCGCGAGCATGGAACAGATCGCCGGCGCCATCCGGACGTTCCCCGGTGTGGAGCATCGTCTGGAATTCGTCCGCGAGCGCAACGGCGTCCGATACTATAACGATTCGAAGGCGACCAACGTGGACGCGACGATCAAAGCGCTGGACTCATTCGATGGCGGCCTGTGGGTAATTCTGGGCGGCAAGGACAAGAACAGCGACTACACGTTGCTGACAGAGCGGCTGCAACGGAAAGGCGGAGGGGTGCTTCTGATAGGCGCGGCTGCTTCGATCATCGCGGCCCAAATCGGCAGTGCGGTTCCGCTGATTCGATGCGGCACGCTGGAAGCCGCGGTGGAGTTGGCATCCCGCAGGGCCTCAGCGGGGGAGACGGTTTTGCTTTCGCCGGCATGCGCGAGCTTCGATCAGTTTGAGAACTACGAACACCGGGGCCGCGTCTTCAAAGACCTGGTGAATGCCCTATGAAGGAAGAACAATGGCACTGCGTCTAAAAACCGACTGGATTCTATTTTTCACCATCGTGATCATGGTGTGCTTCGGCATGGTGATCGTGTACAGCGCGTCGTCGGTGATGGCGGAGTTGAAATACAAATCCAGTTACTTTTTCATCGGCAAGCAGATCTTCTTCGCCGCCGTTTCGTTCCTGGTGTTGATGACCTTCAAGCGCATCGACTATCGCAAGTTCAAAGATCCGGTGTGGGCCTTCGCGCCGCTCGGCATCATAGTAGCCATGCTGGTCGTCGTCTATTTCGCCGATCCCCGCCGCCATCGCTGGCTGATGCTGGGTCCGATCAGCCTGCAGCCCGCTGAATTCGCCAAGCCCGCGCTGATCATATTCCTGGCTTATTTCGTGACGCTGCGGCTGCGCGCCATTAACGACCGCCATACGTTGATTCCGGCGATGATCGCGCTGTTCGTGGTGGCAGGGGCGGTTGCTACTCCGGATTTCGGAACGGCTCTGGTGTTGGTGGCGACAGCGGTTGTGGTGTTCTACATCGCCGGCCTGGACCGTAAATACCTGGCCATGATCTGTGTGGGCGGCTTGCTGCTGGGATGCGTTGCGATTGCCGCGAAACCTTACCGGATGGCGCGAATTATTGGTTATGTGGACCCGGACTACACCTACATCGACCGGCTGAATCCGGGCGGCGAGATTAAGACCTACGTTCACAGTTCGCTTGCTACGCGGGACACGGCCTATCAGGCCCGGCAGTCGAAGATTGCCGTAGGCGCGGGCGGAGTTCTGGGGCTTGGACTGATGCAGGGAAAACAGAAACTGCTCTATCTGCCCGAAGCGCATACCGATTTCATCTACGCGGTGGTGGGTGAAGAGTTGGGCCTGTGGGGCTGTACCGCGATACTTGCGGGATTCTTCGTCATCCTTTGGCGCGGGCTGCGTTTGTTCTGGGTAGCGGACGATTTTGGACGTTTTATGGCGGTGGGCATTGTTGCATCGTTGATGATACAGGCATTGATCAATATGAGCGTCGTGCTGGATATGGGGCCGACCAAGGGAATTCCGCTCCCGATGATCAGCTACGGGGGTAGTTCGCTGCTTAGCACTTTGACTTCATTGGGAATGTTGCTGAGTATCAGTGAGCACGCAGGGTAGAGATCGGCTTTGACATATAGCGGCCAAGGGGAATGAATACCAACCTCTTATTTGTGATGGCGGGGGGTGGAACTGGCGGACACATCATTCCCGCATTAGCGGTCGCTGACGAGCTGCGCCGGCATGGGCACGAATCGTTCTTCATTGGGACACAACGTGGGATGGAATCACGGCTTGTGCCGGCCGCAGGATATCCAATCGAATGGATTGAGATTGGGGGATTGAACAGGGTTGACGTAACGCAGCGCATCCGGACGCTGGCGCAAATACCGGTAAGTACGGTGCGCGTGTTGCGGATTTTCCGGAACAGGAAGCCGAAGGCGGTGTTCAGCATGGGCGGATATGTGGCCGGGCCGGTGATGATAGCGGCGCGCCTGGCTGGAATTCCAATCGTCGTTATGGAACCGAACGCGGTACCAGGACTTACCAATCGCCTTATGGGCAAGTGGATCGCGCGGGCGCTGGTCAGTTTCCGGGAAGCGTTGAGCTATTTTCCGGAAGGCCGCGCGGAGGTGACGGGAATGCCGGTACGCGAAGAGTTTTTCAAAATCCAGACGCGACCCGAACCGGCCGTTCCCTTCACGATCCTGATTACCGGCGGCAGCCGCGGGTCGAAGACATTGAATGAAGCAGCTCGCGGCAGTTGGAATCTGTTTGCACAGCGAATGCGGGTGAGAATCCTGCATCAATGCGGTACAGAAATGTTTTCCGCCCTGGACGGCGAATTTCGCGGCGCCGGCGTCTCCGGCGAAGTGATGCCCTTCATAAACGACATGCCGAAGGCGTTCGACAGCGCGGATCTGATTATCTGCCGGAGCGGAGCGTCCACGGTATCCGAGCTGGCGGCGGCGGGAAAGCCGTCGATCCTGGTGCCCTTCCCGTTTGCCGCCGACGATCATCAATTGCGGAACGCGGAGGCGATGGTACGGGCGGGAGCCGCGCGTCTGGTGCTGGACCGCGAGATGAACGGCCAGCGGCTGTTCGACGAAGTACTGGCGCTGGCATCGGCCCCGCGGACGCTGCAATCCATGAGCGGGAATGCCAGGGCGATGGCGAAACCAGGCGCTGCCAGCCGGGCCGCGCGTATTCTGGAAGAATTGGCGGTGAGATAATGCGGAAGAGCCCGGCGCAAGAATTCGATTGACAGCAGAGCGGAAACTCGAAACAATTAAGGACTCAAATGTTTTTTAAGCCCCAGCAACTGCATTTCACGGGCATAGGCGGTATCGGGATGAGCGGGATCGCGGAGATCCTGCTGAATCTCGGCTATCAGATTACAGGTTCCGACCTGAAACTGACGCCGATCACCGAGCGCCTGGCCCAACTAGGGGCCCGTATCTATGAAGGCCATGCGGCCGCCAACGTGGATGGCGCTAAGGCCGTGGTAGTCACTTCCGCCGTGGACGAACAGAACCCGGAGATTGCCGAAGCGCGGCGGCGCAATATCCCGGTGATTCCGAGGGGCGAGCTGCTTGCCGAACTGATGCGGCTGAAATTCGGCATCGCCATCGCCGGCAGTCACGGGAAAACCACCACGACCTCGATGACGGCGGCCATTTTGAGCCATGCCGGCCTGGACCCTACTGTAGTCGTGGGCGGACGGGTGGGTACCATGGGGGGGTCCAACGCGCGCCTGGGCTACAGCAACTTCCTGGTGGTGGAATCGGACGAGAGTGACGGATCGTTCCTCAAACTCTCTCCCATTCTGGCCATCGTCACCAACATCGACCGTGAGCACCTGGACTACTATCCGTCGATTGTTGAGATACGCGCGGCTTTCACTGAGTTCGTCAACAAAGTTCCTTTCTACGGCGCGGCCATTCTGTGCCTGGACGACGAAAATATCCAGCAGATTCTGCCGTCAATTCGCCGGCGCACGATTACGTATGGAACTGTGGCGCAAGCGGATCTGCAAATCGTATCGTCCGAGGCAGGTCACCTTTCGAGCACGTTCCGGTTGCGGTTTCATGATGCCGACCTGGGAGAGTTTCGCGTGGCTGTCCCAGGCAGCCACAATGTTCTGAACGCCACCGCGGCCGTTGCGGTGAGTCTGGAGCTCGAAGTGCAGCCGGAGCTGATCAGGGAGGGGCTGGCCGGTTTTCTAGGCGTCGACCGCCGGTTCCAGGTTCGCGGCCAGGAGAACGGCATCACCGTGGTGGACGATTACGGACACCATCCAACGGAGGTCCGGGCGACGCTGGCGGCCGCCCGCGCCTGCGATTACCAGCGGATTCACGTGATTTTTCAGCCACACCGCTACACACGGACGCAGTTGCTGATGGACGACTTCGCAAAGGCTTTCCACCAAGCCGACTACGTTTACCTGATGGACATCTACGCGGCCTCGGAAAAGCCCATCGCGGGTATTACGTCGCAAGCGCTGGCCGAGAGAATCCGGGCATTCGGGCACAGGGCAGTGGACTATGTAGGAACGGCGGACAACGCGGTAGCGGCGGTGCTGGAGCGCGCCAGGGAAGGGGATCTGGTACTGACATTGGGTGCCGGAAATGTTTGGCAAGTTGGCGATAAATTTCTGGAGTCGGTCAAGAACGCCGCACCGGAACGCGCCGTAAGGAGTACGGTTTAATGGCGCGCCGCGCATCCTCTGAAATGACAATGCCGCTGCCGGGGGCGGCCAGCGGACGATCGCTGTTCCGTTACGTATCCGGCACTATTTTCGCAGCGCTGAGCGTGGTGCTGGTGATGTTTATCGCCTCGCGCGTGGAACAGTTCTTTATCAGTGGTTCGCGCTTTGTCCTGCCGGCTGCGCCGGAGAGCGGCGCGCCCAACCCGGACTTCAACATGGACGGCCTGTTCTACACCGCCGATACGCAAGTAACGCAAGTGTTCGCACGCGACTTCGGCCGCAGTATCTATCTTTGCCCCATCGCCGAGCGGCGGCGGATGCTGCTTGGCATCGACTGGGTGAAGGACGCAACGGTCTCGCGCATCTGGCCGAACAGGCTGTTCGTGCGCATCGTCGAACGAACTCCCGTTGCCTTCGTCCAAGTGGCTGAGGCGCGCGGCGGCACGCAATTCGGACTCATTGACCCCGACGGGGTGCTGCTGGATCCCAAGCGCGCGGCGCACCTGACTCTGCCTGTCATGGTTGGAGTAACCGCTGCCGACACGGAAGAAATTCGCCGCCAGCGCGTGAAGCGGTTACTGCGCGTGCAGCAGGAACTGGGCCCGCCATTGATGGCGAAACTTTCCGAGATCGATATCACCGACCTGGAGAACATTAAGGTGACCGGGAAATTCGAGCGGCACGCCGTGGTACTGATGCTTGGCAATCACGATTTTCTGCCCCGCATGAACAACTTTATTGCGAACTACGAACAGATTCGCCTTCGCATGGCGGATGCGAGGGTGTTGGACCTGCGCTTGAAAGATCGAATCACGGCGGTTGGGGGCGCCGATCATGTCGAATAGTACCCGGTATGCGGTTGGAGTGGACGCGGGAAGCCAGCGTACGCGATGCGTGATCTGCGTGCTGGAAGAATCCCGCATCCGGTTATTGGGCTTCGGCGAATCCGTTTCCCGCGGATGGGTGAAGGCGCGGCTCTCCGACCAGGCCGCCGCCTCGGAAAGCATTCGCGCGGCGGTGGAGGAAGCGGAGGCGTCGGCTGGAATTTCCATCGATGCCGCCGTGGTGGGCGTTGGGGGCAGTACGGTGGAGAGCGCCAACAGCCGCGGCCTATACGAATTTGGCCGGCCGCGTGAGATCGATGCGGGCGACCTGGGCTATGCGGTGGAACTGGCTTCGCGCGTGCGGCTGGAGGATGACCGGCTGCTGTTGCAGGTAGTCCCGCAGGACTTCACGCTTGACGGGCGCGCCGGGTACCGCAATCCGCGGGGAGCGACGTGTTCGCGCCTGGAGGCGAACGTCCACGTCATCACCGTCTCCACGCACGATCATCAGGCGCTGGTGAGCGCGGTGCATCAGGCGCATCTGGCGGTGGAAGAAACCGTGTTCGAGCCCATCGCGGGTGCTTATGCCTGCATCGTGCAGGAAGACCGCGCACGCGGCGTGGCGCTGATCGACATTGGCGCACAGTCCACGGATCTGGTTGTGTATGACGGTGAAATGCTGCTGCGCGGCGCGAGCCTGCCCATCTCGGCCGACCACTTCACGCGGGATGTGGCGTTCGGCTTCAATGTGTCATATGAGGATGCCGAGAGTCTGAAGAGGGAATACGGCTGCGCAAAGCTCGGACTCGGTTCCGATAGCAGCTTGATTGAAGTGCCGTCGGCGGAAGGGCGTCCGGCGCGCGAAGCCACCCGCCGCCAATTGAATGAGATTCTGGAGGCGCGCGCCGAAGAGTTGTTCCTCTATGTCCGCAACGAGATTGCGAAGGTGGGAATGGAACAAGCACTGCTGGAAGGCGTGGTTCTTACCGGTGGCGGCGCGCTGCTGCCCGGCATGTGGGACATGGCGGAGCAGATACTGGGATGCCAGGCGCGCAGCGGTCTGCCGCTGGGAATTGAAGACTGGCCGGATCAGTTGAAGAATCCGGCGTGGGCGGTGGCGGCGGGTCTGGCGATGTACTCCGGGAAGTTGAAAATGCAGAAAGAATGGAA
>JANYCV010000233.1 GCA_025360145.1 Acidobacteriaceae bacterium | reverse complement strand
GTTGTTCGAACTGACCGATTGAGGCGGGCTTAGCCATTACTCCAACAGAGTAAGACAAATAACCGGCAGCGTGAAGCAAATTTCCAATGCCCCTTTACAATGGGCGAACAAAAGGCGAATATATGGGCATGCCTACGCTCTTCCAGATTGAACCGCTCCCTCCGCCGGCACTCATCGGCATCGCGAAATTAGCTGCGTCCGGGCGGACGCTCGAGGCGAAGCGCAAGGTTCAGTATCGCGATCTGCCCACACGGCGCTGGATCACTCGTTGTTCGGCGGAGCGTATGCCCTTCGCCTGGACCATCAATCCTTACCGCGGCTGCGAGTTCGGCTGCAAGTATTGCTACGCCCGGTACACGCACGAGTTCATGGAACTCCACGGCATCGACGACTTCGAGACCGAGATCTACGCCAAGCACTGGCACGCGCCTAATTTCGCGGCGGAACTGCGCCGGATAGACCCGGCTGAGACCATCGCCATTGGCACCGCCACCGACCCCTACCAACCCGCCGAACGCCGGTACGAGCTGACCCGGAAGATGCTCGCCGTGTTTGCGCAGGAGCGGGGGCGGCGCATTCACCTGATCACTAAGTCCGATCTGATCACGCGCGATATCGATCTGTTCGAGAAGATTGCGCTTCACAACCGAATCTCTTTGACCATCACCATCACTACTACGGACGCCGCGCTGGCTCGCTTGCTGGAACCAATGGCGCCCCGCCCGGAACTGCGCCTGCGCGCGATCAAGCGCCTTGCCGGCGCGGGCCTCACGGTGAGCGTGAACGCTGACCCGGTGCTGCCCATGATCACCGACAGCGAAGTGAATCTGGATCGAGTAGCCGCCGCTGCGGCCAGAGCGGGCGCGGTTGGCTTTCATGGCGGATTGTTGTTTTTGAAACCGTGCGCACAGCGAGTGTTCTTTCCGTTTCTCGAAAAAGAGTTTCCAAAACTGGTGAAGCGATATCACGCACGCTACGCCAAGGGCGCTTACTTGAAAGGCGAATATCCTGGGTTGATTCAGGACCGAGTCCGCGCAATTCGAAAGCGCTACGGGCTGGAGAACAACACCCGGGCTTGGGATGCAGACCAGCCGCCGCCCGATGAGCAATTGAGCCTGTATTGAATAGGGGACGCTTCCCATTCGATCTTAGAAACGAATGGCCGAGGCCGACCGAACACACGACGAGTGGATGGCACTCCGCTACTGTGGATTTTCCAACCGGCTCCCAGGTATACGTCTCATCGCAAGCGATTCGTATCGCGAGCTGCATTTTCCCACCGCGAGCGCTCGCCGCGAATTTATGAATCGTGTGAAGCGGCTGCTCGCGGCGCAGATTCTATCGGTTTGGGTGGGCGCGGCATTCGGCCCACCTGACAGGCGCTAAGGCTTTTCATCTCCAAGCCCGATCCCCACTCGTTTTCCGCTCCATCAGCCCTCCCCCCAACCTCGCCTTCCGCCGATTGGCCGCTACGCGGTTCCGGCGGTTTCATCACCGGCGCGGCCACCCATTCTCTCTCTTCCCTAAACACTTTTCCGCCGCCCCGCTGACGAAACCTTTTACAATCACAACTATTTTCAGAAATCGACATAACCAACTCAACAACTTACAGCCAATCGCAAAACCGCCCGCCATCCCCCAAAGCTATTCTCAACCCAGAGGTACCAACAATGTCGTCGAGACAAACACGGAAACAATCGCGCCAGAATGGCGCCAAGGCAGCCGGGACGAAGTCACCGGCCGGAATTCAGCAGTCCTCGAAGAACGCGATCAAACACGGGCTCACGTCGAACATGATCGTCCTCTCCAACGAGTCCCACACCAAGTTCGACGAACTGCATCAAACCTACATCGAAACCTTCCAGCCGGACAACGGCGTGGAGATGGATCTCGTCGACCAAATGGTGGCATCCCAATGGCGTCTCCGCCGCATCTGGATGATGCAAACCGCGGCCCTTGACCTGAAAATGGACCAGCAGGACGCGGAAATAGCAATAAAGTTCAAGCAGATCGACCAGGCAACCCGCCTCACCGTCGCCTTCACCACTCTCGCGAACGACGAAAAGTCCCTCGACCT
>JANYCV010000218.1 GCA_025360145.1 Acidobacteriaceae bacterium | reverse complement strand
CAGAATCACCTCATGCCGGCGGCCCTTCAGCATCTCGCCCAGCCGCGTCTCCGCCAGCGTCCTGCCGTAGTAAGGAGCAACGTCGAAAAAATTAATCCCGCTATCAATCGCCAGGTCGATTGCCCGCTTCGCCTCTGCGCTGTCCATCCCGCCATATTCGTTGCCTAGCGGAGCGGCTCCAAATCCAAGCCGCGATACCTGCAATCCCGTCTTGCCAAGTGTTCGCATTTCCATGTTCATGTCCCTTCGATGTTATCCGAAGTTAGCTCTTAATTGGAGATACACTTCTAATTCGTCTCGTCCCGTTTCATATAAAGTGGCAACATAGTAAGGCAGGACGGACGAGCGCTGTCAACTATTACGAGGGACTGGACACTTAATGAAGGCAGCTCTATTTCTGGCCGCAAGCATCCTCAGCGCGGCATCCGTACACACAGACTTCGAAGGCGCCTCACTGGGACAAATCGAAAAGGTCAGCGAAACCAACTTCCGTCTCCACGTAGCAGGTCAGGCCGATCAGCACAACCGCAACCGCCAGGCCAGTTGGTATTACTTCCGCATCGACGATGCCGCAGCCGGGGAACTAATCCTCGACATAGTGAATCTCCCCGGCGAATATAATTTCAAACCGAACAAAGGAGCCATCACCGGCGACACCCCACCCGTAATCAGCTACGACAACGGCCGCACCTGGACGCACATGACGACCTTCGAATACAATGCCGCCGAACCACGATTGCGCCTGCGTGTCAAACCAGCAGAGGCCCGCTTCTGGATCGCCCACACGCCGCCCTACACCAACGAAAACCTGATGCGCCTCCGCAATGAAATCGCAAAAGACTCCGCCTTTCACGAAGAGACAATCGGCAAGTCGGTGGACGGGCGCGACCTGCTGCTCTGGACCATCGCCGCTGGCTCACCTCGAAAAACCGTCTGGCTGATGTTCCGCCAGCACAGTTGGGAAAGCGGCAGCTCCTGGGTAGGCGAAGGAGCCATCCGCGCTCTGCTTAGCCCCGCGGGCCGCGCCCTCCGCGAGTCCATCACCTGGAAAATTTTCCCGCTCGCCGATCCCGATGGAGTAGCCTCCGGCGGCGTCCGCTTCAATCGTAAAGGCTACGATCTCAACCGCAACTGGGACACCGCCGCCGAACTGGATATGCCGGAAATCACCGCCCAAAGGCGGGCCATCGCGAAGTGGATCAAGGGCGGCCACACCGTAGATCTATTCTTCTCTTTGCACAACACTGAGCCCAGCGAATACCTCGAAGGCATCGCGAAATTCCAGCCGCTGGGCGAAAAATTCTTCGCCGCGCTGAAACAACTCACGACCTTCGCTCCCACCCGGCCTTTGATTGCCACCGAGGCCACCACCACTCCGGGAATGCCCGGCCGCATGACGGTAATCCAGGGCCTCTTCAAGGATTTCCAAATCCCGGGATTCCTTATGGAGCAGCGAATCGCCTTCAACGATCGCCTGGGCCATCTACCGACTGTAGAAGATCGCCATGCCTTCGGCAGCCAATTAGTCCGCGCAATCGACGAAGCGATAAAGTAGCCCCAAGGCAAAACTGGTGGGGCAGGCGCCGTCGCCTGCAACCGGCCCCCCTGGCCGGTTCGCCGAATCGCGCCGTATTGCCCACTCCGCCGGCTGCGGCCGGCGACATCAAGTAATAAAATGTGTCACCGTGAGGTGGACGGAGTTACACAATGGAACCTCTGACCGGCCCCCTCAGCCGGGTCCCCCAGTGAAGTAGCAAAGCGCAGGCGATTCCTCCTCGCCGGTGCAGCCGCCCTCGGCACCTCAGCCCTCGCCTACGGCCGAATCATCGGCACCAATGATCGCATCTCCCTCGGCCACATCGGCAACCGCGGCCGCGAACTGGCTTCCATCGCTTCGGACTTGAAAGGCAGTCACAAAGTAGAAATCACCGCGGTCTGCGATCTATGGAAAGTAAACCGGGAACGCGCCGTGGAAAAAACCGAACAAATGTTCGCCCGAACGCTCCGCGCTCTCCAAATACTGCGAAGACCTTCTCGACCTCAAAGACGTAGACGCCGTAATCATCTCCACCGCCGACTACCAGCACGCGCCCATCCTCAAACTAGCCGCCGAAGCTGGCAAGGCTGCCTACCGCGAAAAGCTCATGGCAAACGTCCTCGACGAGGCGAAGGCCGCCCGCGGCGCCGTCGGACCGATAGGAAAGTAGAGATCGTGTGGAACTTCCACGGCCCGCGTTGGCGCGGCCGCCCGGAAATGAAGCGTATCCAGAAGATACGGACTGGCGAAAATGGCTCCCCGACAAACCCTACCGCCCATTCGACCCGCGAGTCTATTTTGAGTTCCGCCTCGACCACGAATTCTCCAGCGGCATCGCCGGCAAATGGATGAGCCACGGAATCGACATGGTGCATCACCTCCTCGACGATCACTTCCCCAAGTCCGTCGTTGCGCACGGCGGAGTCTTCTCCTGGCCCGAAGGACGCGAAACACCGGATACCTTCCACGCCCTGCTTGGGTATCCGAAGGGTTTCCTGGTGAGTAATTCCACCGGTTTCGGCAACGATGCCGATAGTTCCACGCGAATCATGGGAAAGAAGGCGACCCTCATCAACGTAGGCGGCGAGGGCAGCCGCCGCTGAAAGCTCGTCGAAGAGCGAGGAACACACGAGAGCAATCCGTTCGTCCGCCGCCCGGAGAAATTCCTGAAGCTCGATGATGAAAAGCTCCGCACCATGCCGCTATCGGAACGCCTGGTGACCGGCGCCATCGAAAAGACCTACGGCCCTCTCCCCTTCACTTCAGACAAGAATCCAGCGCACATGAAAAACTGGTTCGATTGCCTGCGCACCCGCAATCAACCGAACGCCACAGTCGACAACGGCTTCGCCCATTCCGTCGCCGTGATCATGGCCGCCTGCGCCCAACGGGAATGCAAGAAGCTGTATTGGAGCCCGGGCACAGAACAGATCGTCGAAAATCCTCCGCCAGCATAAAACCGGCCCCGTGCATTTCAGGTTCTAGACTCTGCTCTTGCGGCCGATAAGAAATCAGAGGCTTGTGTGGCACTCACGAAATTATCCAAGTCGACCGTCCTGAACGGTCTGAGTAAGGTTCCGCCGTTCCCGCCCATAGCTGCGCGGCTTTTGGTTCTGCTGGCCAATGAATCTGTCGACCTCGGTGAAGTCGCGGACCTTGTTGGCAGCGACGCGACGTTTAGCGCCCGGGTGCTGCAGTGCGTCAACTCCATCGAGTTCGGGCTGGCGCATCGAGTCAGAGATGTGCGGAGCGCTCTCAATTTTCTGGGACTCGATCAAACGCGGCAGGTTACTGTGACGCTGGCGACTCGCGCCTATTCGAAGGGGGCTCTCGGGACCGCCGCATTGCAGCGTTGTTGGGAACATACAGTGGCGACAGCAATTCTTGCGGATGAGGTCGCGCAAGCATGCCAGGCCTTCACCGGCGTTGCATACACCGCTGGCATTATCCACGATATTGGGCGGCTTGGACTTCTGGTTGCCTACCCGCGGGAGTACGAGTCTATCATTCACAGCGCGGCGGAACGGTGTCTCGATCTGCTCGATTTCGAATCCGACCAGTTCGGTGTACATCACGCCGAGGCCGGACGAATCCTGTCCGAGCGCTGGGGCCTGCCCGAGGAGTTCCGGATCATTGCGGGGCGGCACCACGACCGGTCTGAAGGCGGAGAACTGGATTTGCTTCGAATCGTGCATGTGGCCTGCCGTCTCGCGGATGTCCTCGGCTACGAGATCACTCGGCCGTTGGTCCATGAGAAGATCGATGACATTCTGGCCGAATTGCCGCATTGCGCCCGAGAACGCCTCCAAGGAGGCAAGGATGAACTGCGCGCCCGAATCGAGCAGCGGATACGCGTCTATAACGGCATTGACGGGGAGAACTCTGTTAAACCTTCACCACCCGATGAGGATCCAGCCCAGGAAGCGGCAGAGCTTCACGGAACTGAGCCACTTTTGGTGGAATCGGGATCTAGCCTAAGTTGGCTCGGAGCAGGAATCGCTCTAACGCTCGTCATTGCTCTAGTAGCTGCGTTACTGCTCTTGCAGCGATGGTAGCGAAGGTGGCGAAGAGCCAGCTAAAAATCACCACACCCGCCGAGAAAACCTCCCTGAGCGTAAAACCGCATGGCAGTATAGTAGAGCGACAGTAGCCATGCTAACGAGACTCAAAGTTTCCGGCTTTAAGAATCTTGTGGATGTCGACGTGCGCTTCGGCCCGTTCACCTGCATCGCCGGCGCAAATGGTGTAGGCAAATCGTATCTCCTCGACGCAATCCGGTTCTTAAGTGCGCTCGCCAGTGCTTCCCTGGTGGATGCGGCTCTTTCCATCCGGGATGAGGGTGGCAGATCGGGGGACGTACGAAGCTTGTTCCACTGCGTTGGCAACCACGTCACGGACAGTATGTCGTTTGAAGCGGAAATGCTTGTCCCGAAGACTGGTCTTGACGATCTTGGCCAAGAAGCAAAGGCGAGCACGACCTTTCTTCGTTATTCCTTGGTCGTCGCAAGGCGGGATGACTCTCCCGGGTCGCTCCAGATCGTCAGCGAGGCTCTCCATCACATTACGAAAGGCGAGACAGCCAGGAATCTGGCGTTTCCGCACAAGCCTGTCTGGCGAAAGTCTGTTGCTATTGGCGAGCGAAGGTCGCCATATATCTCGACGGCAGATGGAAAAATTAAAGTTCACCAGGACGGAGGAAGCAGCGGTAAGCCTCGATCATTGCTGGCTTCGAATCTTCCTCGAACGGCGCTATCCGCCGCAAACGCCGCGGAGAGCCCGACCGCCACTTTGGCCCGGCGCGAGATGCAGTCCTGGCGATTGCTGCAACTGGAACCTTCCGCGCTTCGGCAGCCTGATTCCTTCAACGCTCCAACCCAACTGGGAAGTGACGGTTCTCACTTGGCATCCTGCCTCTATCATCTCGGGCGGATGCAGTCTGGCGATGCCGCCAATGTGTATGCTCAGGTTGCCAATCGCGTTGCACAACTAATAGAAGGAGTGGGAAAGATATCCATCGACCGCGATGAGCGGCGCGAACTACTGACGCTCTACTTGACAGATCTCGATGGCACATCCCATCCCGCCAGAGCGCTCTCCGATGGTACGCTTCGATTTATAGCACTAGCTGTCCTCGAACGTGATCCCCAAATCGATGGAGTGGTTTGCCTTGAGGAACCGGAGAACGGTATTCATCCGGAGCGTATTCCTGCTATGCTGCGGCTACTCCAGGACATTGCCGTCGACCCGGACAGCGCCGCCGGGGAAGACAACCCACTTCGCCAGGTGATTATCAACACGCACTCGCCAGCCGTAGTGGCACAGGTACCGGATGACTCCCTTCTCCTGGCCGACTCCCGCGAAATCCTTCGAGACGGCAAGCGTTTCAAGCGGCTTGTGTTCCGTACTCTGCCGAACACCTGGAGGTCGCAGGCAGACGAGAGTCACTCCATTTCGCGTGGACAACTACTCTCCTATCTTTCTCCGCTTGATCCGTTCCAAGAAGTGGAGGCGGCCACCAGAGGTCCGGAGTTCCCAAAACGCCGGCGTGTAATGGATCGCCTGGATCTGCAATTGTTGCTACCCAATCTCGATACCGTTACCCGCTAGATGCCAAGTCCTGTTGAGATCAGTTTCACACTACTATCGGACGGCAGTTCCGATCGCGCTTTGATGCCGATCCTCACTTGGTTGCTCCGGGACCTTGGCGTCGCTAGTGCCATTAGCCAATCTTGGGCCGATCTTCGAAGAATTCCTAGACCTCCCAGAACGCTCGCAGACAGAATCAGGAGTGCCGTCGAGTTGTATCCCTGTCAACTGCTTTTTGTTCATCGTGATGCCGAGAGAGAACCACCGGAGAGTAGAAGAATTGAAATTTACAGTGCCGTTCAACAGGCTTTTGCGATGAGGACTCCAGTACCAAAGCCTATCGCCGTTGTTCCCGTGAGAATGCAGGAAGCCTGGCTGCTATTCAATGAGAGTGCCATTCGATCAGCATCGGGAAATCCGAACGGCCGGGATGCCTTGGAGTTGCCCCGGCCCTCCGAGATTGAGCGGGCACCGGATCCGAAGCAGCGCCTGTACGAGACACTGAAGCTCGCAAGCGGCCTCCGTGGGCGTCGCCTCGACCAATTTCATTTGCCGCCGCTACCCCATCGATTGGCCGAACTGACATCGGACTTCGCGCATCTTCGGGATCTGTCGGCGTTTCGAGCCTTGGAAGCAGATTTGCGCCAAACCCTGCAAGATCTCGACTGGATAAACTAAGCACCCAAAAAATCCCAGGCACAGATCTCGAAAATAATCCAGAAAGAGAGCTGTACGAAAATGACTTCAGCTGGTCAACAAGCAGAGAGGCACGGGACCGGCCGGCGAAGAATGCCGCAAAACGAACCGTACGCTTTTTCCGTAACCCGACTGGCTGAAGCAGCCTCGTGATTGCGCCGCGTCCGCCAATTCGAAAACAGCATTCTCAACGCCCCCCAATGCCAAGCGAACAACCCGCGCAGCCGGTTACAAATCGAACCCATTCCCAAAACCGGACACCAGAGTCTCCCCTCGATCGCTGCCTGCGGGCCGCCAACATCGATCCGGCGGATTTCAGATGACCCTAACCTAGCTTCGCGCGCACCCGGTCGCTCAGCACCTTCCCATCCACCCGCTTCCCTGCCAGTATTGCGTTCGCGGCTTTCATCACCCGGCCCATATCCTTAGCCGACGCAGCCCCAGTCTCGGCCACCGCCGCCGCAATCGCCGCATCCACCTCTTCATCGCTGGGCGCAGCCGGCATGTAGGTCTCAATCATCTTCAGCTCGGACTCTTCCTTCGCCGCCAGCTCTTCCCGTCCGCCCTTGCGGAACATATCCGCCGATTCCCGGCGCTGCTTAACCAGCATATTCAGAATCTGCAACTCCGTCGCTTCGTCCAGCGGCTTCATCGCATCCACCTCGTGCTTTTTTAGCGCGGTCTTAATCATCCGCACCGTGCTCAGCCGGGCTTCGTCTTTCGCTCTCATGGCCGTAACCAGGTCTTTTTGGATCTGTTCAAGTAGGGGCATCGCGTTTGCTATCCTAAAGGTTCACCCAATCCCATGCATATTAAAAAACAAAGGTTGCTAACTCCAGGCCCAACCCCTCTGTTGCCGAAGGCGTTGCAAGCCATGATGGGTTCCGACA
>JANYCV010000190.1 GCA_025360145.1 Acidobacteriaceae bacterium | reverse complement strand
GCCAGCCCCCGCACCAGATTTCTAGTTCCCAACTTCCGGCTATCCATGATCCGCCGCTTCACTTCGTCGCTCCAGCGCTGCGCCACCGGCTCCCCGGCCAGATGGAACACCGCATCGGCATCGGCCAAGCTAGCCTTCGGTGCCGGTTCTTTCACCGCGTCCCATTCGGTAAACCCAACAGCCACCGGCAGCGATGCGCTCCGCTTCCGTCCAAGCACGTGTAGCGTGTGCCCGTCCTGCAACAACCGCGCGATTAACCGGTTCCCCAGGAATCCCGATGCCCCGGTCAGCGTGATGTTCATAGCAACTCCTTCCCGGTCCGCTCCACATATTCAATCTCGCGGATATAGGCGTCCACCCCGGTCTTCCGTCTCATGCCGTCAAAGGACATGTACCGGATCTGCCCAAAAATAGGCCGCTCCACCCAAGGCCGGTCATGCAGGCCGAAGCACCACAGTATTCCAACGTAGGTGTTCGGATCGCGCCCATCCAGCGCGTACCGGTCGTGCATTTCGATCATGAAATGCAGCGCCTCCTCATGCGTAGCCGACCATTCGATAATCTTCTTGCCCCAGTACATCCGGTAATACCCATGCATCTTCCCGCGCAGCAACAACTCCTTCTGCGCGGCATTCCACAGCGGATCGTAAGTCTCGCAAGCTTCCATCTGTTGCGCGGTAAACATCGGATCGCGCTGATCGCAGGCATGCTTGCGCAACGTCGCCAGCGCCCAGTTTGGCAGCGATTCCAGGGAATCGAAATTCGGCGTAAATCGCGCGAAATTGAACGAGAGTTCTCGCCGCACGATCAACTCCTCCAGAAACTCGCTCGCCACCAACTGATGCTCTTCTGCATAGGCCCGCGCCTTCACAGCCACGTGCAGCGATGAGATCTGCCCGAAGTGCAGATACGGACTCAAGTTCGAAGTAGCATGCGCCGAAGGTTCATTCCGCTCCCGCGCATAAGTGCGCAGCTTCTTCGTCACAAATTGCGTCAGCCGCTTTTCCGCCTCTTCGCTGCCTCCGTGAAAAGCCGTCGACGGCCGCACCGAATGGTCAATCTCACAAGCTGCCACCAAATCCGCGATGCCGTCTCTCGTTACGGCAACGTGAAACTCCGGAGCCACCCCTTCGTACCTGTGCTTCACCCGCGGCATCTTCAACGGATTCAAATACTCCGGCAGCAAGCGGTTGATCTTCGGTCGAATCGTGTAGGCGGCCCACTCGCGCTTCTCCATCCGGCTCATCGGCACCACGCAACTCGAATCCACGGCGTAGTAAGGGCAATCGAGTTTCGCCGGCACGCTAGCGTTATGCCGTGCCGCGATGAACGTGGGATAGTCGTCTGTAACCACCAACGCCGCCTTCGCCGCCAGCCGGTAAAGAATATCGTTGGCATCGCTATTCCGCCTCCGCGGATAAAACACATAGCCGATTCCGGTCTTCGCCAGTTGCTTCGCCGTATCCGGCACGCCTTCCAGAATGAAGGTGTGCAGCCTGTCGTTCGCGTGAGGATAGTTGCACGTCAGCCCCTCGTAATACAGCACCGGCAGGCCCAACTCATTGGCGCGCTCTACCGCAAACGCCAGTCCGTGGTTCGACGAAACCCGCCGGTTCATCTGCGCCCAATAGAGCACGTACCCGGCGCCCGCCCGCACATCCCGTTCATTCAGCGCCGCAACCCGTTCCATCATCATCGTGAATATGATTCCCGCCGGCGCGTGCCCGCTACAATTAAAGCTTACGGCATGCGTGCATGGAATCGGGCCCAACTTCTTTGGGGATATCTTCGCGGCAAACAACGGCTCAACGCACTCCCCGTGGAGTTCATCGTAGAGACAACGGCGAAGTGCAATCTCTACTGCCCCATGTGCCCGCGCGAAACGCACAAGCAACCCAAAGAGGACATGACCGACGCCATCTTCCAGCGTCTGGTGCAGGATGCCAGTCACTCCGCCGAACACGTCATGCTGATCGGCCTGGGCGAACCGTTCCTCGATAACAAAATCTTCGAACGCATCGAATACTGCGACCGCCATAAAATTTCGACGCTGCTTTCCACCAACGGAACATTACTGGACGAAGCCACCTGCGATAAGATCCTGCGCACACCGCTAGAACACATCACCCTCAGCTTCGACGGGTCCACAAAGGAGTCGTTCGAGTATTACCGCAAAGGTGCGCGCTTTGAAAAAGTTCGCGACAACTTCGTCCGCTTCGCCCGCATGAAGAAGGAACGCGGCGTCAAGGTGCAGGTGGTCGCGCAAATGGTCCGCATGGAACGCAACTGGAATGAAGTCGACGATTTCGTCCGCTTCTGGAGTAACGTCCCGGGCGTCGATCAAGTCCGCGTCAAAGCCGACGAAACCAACCTGATGCGCCCCGATTCCGGCCACGCCGCCAGCGACTGGAAACACCCCTGCCACTACCTCTGGCGAGGCCCCATGTACGTCAAGCATAACGGCGATGTCTACCCGTGCTGCCAAAGCTATATGCTCGACGGCGCACCGGTTGGCCGCATCGGCGACGCTCCACTTACCGAAATCTGGAACTCGGAAGCAATGCAGCGTATGCGCCGTCTGCATGTGGCGAACCGCGCCGGCGAAATCGACGTCTGCTCGAAATGCTGCACCACCATCCCGCATCCCATCCTGGTAGCGGGCAGCCTCATCTTCCACGGTCGCACGGTGCGCAACCTCCTGCCGCTGGTGGAACGCCTCACGT
Organism: Acidobacteriaceae bacterium; assembly: GCA_025360145.1. Taxonomy (GTDB): domain Bacteria; phylum Acidobacteriota; class Terriglobia; order Bryobacterales; family Bryobacteraceae; genus JANXXV01. Next base: position 5,166 of record JANYCV010000190.1, on the reverse strand, counting down.
ATTTGTCCAAGCTTCCCAACCGCCTGCTCCGCCCGCCGAAACCACCCGCCCCCTCGGAACCACTAGTCCAAATCGAATCCACTAAGCGCTAGCACCGGTCAGGCCGCATCCTCAACAGAAATCGTAAGCGTCTTCCCAATCGCCCGGAAGGCCCCCTCCAACCGTTCGACGCGTGAAGAATGCTGAAGATCGAACAGCCGGTCAATCTGCTGCTTGGCGATTCCCATTCTTCGCGCGAGTTCTGTTTTCGATATGCGAGCTCTGCGGAATTCCACGTAGAGAGCCAGCTTTATCTGGGCCAGCGCGGATGGTTCTATCCAGTGCCCTCCCTTGCCTCGTTTCGTTCTTGCAACAGGAAGATCTTCTCCCTTTGTGATATATCTGCCCAGAATAACTTCCAGTGCATCCGTAGCCATCTCCCTGGCGTTGGTGATGTTCTCGCCATGTGTAATAGCTCCTGGAACGTCAGGGAAGGTGACTGAGTACCACCCAGAGATATCCGGGCAGGGATCAAAAAGCGCTAAATAACGATACATTTTCATTTCTCCCTTATAGGCCCAACTGTTTCTTTATGGCCTTCATCGTGCCAATCGGTATCTGTTGTGAACCGTGGCGCGGGATGACGGTTTCAACTCCATTGCGAACCACGATTTCATGCTTAGCTCCACCCTTTATGAACTCGCATCCGTTCTTTTTTAGCCACCGCTTGAATTCGTTCACCGTCATAAGTGCGCAGTACACTAATCTGTTTACCCATATTAACAAAAATGTTTACACCGAAGAGCTTGAGGCGACTCGCCACCGATCCAAAAGCCTCGCGCAGGAAATTCTTACTGCAAATAGAGAAGGTCAAGCCTCAACCGGATGGGATAGACTATCCCCACATGAAACGCCGCGATTTTCTCCAAACCGGTGCCATCGGTCTCCCGCTGCAAGCGCAGGCCATGGCCCAGTCGACTCCCCGCTACAACGGCAAGCCGGCCCTCAAGATCACCGACATTCAGACGTTCCTCGTAAACGCCGGCGGACGCAATCTCTGCTTCGTCAAGGTCCTCACGGACCAAGGCATTGATGGCTGGGGCGAAGCTTACTCCGTCGGACCCGATGAAGCCACCGTAGCCACCATCAAGGATTTCAAAGGCTGGCTCGTAGGCAAAGACCCGCGCAACGTCGAGTACCTGTGGGCCACCATGTATAACTTCACCCGCTTCCCCGGCGGCGCGGTGATCAACGCGGCCATCAGCGGCATCGAGCATGCATTATGGGACATTTCCGGCAAAGCCGCGGGCCTGCCCGTCTACATGCTGCTGGGCGGCAAGTGCCGCGACAAAGTCCGCGTCTATCAGGGTACCGGCGGCGCCACCCCGCAACAACTCGCCGAAAACTGCAAGCGGCTTATCGCGAAATACGGCTACACAGCACTGAAGATGGCGCCGCATCCAAACGGCTCGCAGTCCATGCCCTGGAACGCCGTAACCAGAGCCGCCGGCCAACGCGCGGAAGCGGCCCGCAACGCCGTCGGCCCTGACATCGATCTCGGTTTCGACGCCCACGCCACTATCTTTGAACCCATCCGCGCCTTCAACATGGCCGAAGCTATCCGCCCGGCCACTCCTTACTTCATCGAAGAACCCATCCGCATGGAGAACGTGGACGCGCTCCAAACCCTAAAACAAAAGATCAACATTCCGTTAGCCACCGGAGAGTGCCTCTACACTAAATTCGATTTCCGCCAGATCCTTGCCAAGCAAGCCGCCGACATCATTCAGCCCGACATCTGTCTTGCAGGCGGCATCATGGAGTTGAAGAAAATCGCCGCCATGGCCGAAGCGCATTACGTAGTGGTTGCTCCGCACAATCCCATGGGCCCGCTGGCGACGATGATCAACGTACACTTCGCCGCCTCCACACCGAATTTCCTCATCCTGGAATATCACCCCGACGACGAATCTCCGCGCAAGAACCTCATCAAGGATCCCGTGATGGTGAAGGACGGCTACCTGCCCATTCCCGACAAACCGGGCTGGGGCTACGAAGTAAATCAGGAAGCCTTCGCTCACTATCCGCCGAAGCCCTGGCATCGCGGCTTCGCCTACGGTGCGGACGGCGCGCCCGATTACATTTAGCTGGGTATGTGCTTGACTCAAATAATTACAACGGCAACAGCATACCAGGGGTGGGGCGGGCCCCCTGGCCGGCGCGGGACGCCCACGTCCCGCTGCTGGAAGCGGGACGAAAGCCCGAACGCGCCACGCCCCACCCACCTGAGTCAAGCACCCCCAGTTACGTCTAAAGTAAAGGTATGGACTTGGAAGTCAACGGTAGAACCTACAAGTTGGAAGGGGACCCCGAGCGCAACCTGCTCGGCGTCCTCCGCGATGAACTCGATCTCACCGGCAGTAAGTATGGTTGCGGCGAAGGCCAGTGCGGAGCATGCACGGTCTTAATCGCCGGCGCACCAGTGCGGTCCTGCATCACGCCACTCCGCGTGGCCGCCGCCAAGGCCATCACCACAATCGAAGGTCTCGCGAGCAACGGAAACCTACACCCGCTGCAACAAGCTTTCCTTGACGCCGACGCTTTCCAGTGCGGCTACTGTACTCCAGGAATGATCATGAGCGCCGCCGGTCTTCTCGCCAAGTCCGCCAACCCCGCCACACCGCAGATCACTCGCGCCATGCACGGTAATGTCTGCCGTTGCGGCACCTATCCAAAGATCATCGCCGCCGTCCGCCTGGCCGCGGCCGCCATGAAGCGAGGCACCCATGCTTGAGCCCGAACGCTACGAACTCTTCAGCGGCCCCGCGTATCAATTCACGCCGGACCGCCGCGACTTCTTCAAAATCCTCGGTGGCGGCATCGTAGTTCTGCTCATGCTGCCCGATCAAGCCGCATCCCAGGAATCCGGCGTAAGCGCGCGCACAGGCGGAGGCACGGGGCTTCCCAAAGCAGCCGCGGCGTGGATGCACATCGGCGAGGACGGCATCGTCAAATTCTTCACCGGCAAAGTGGAGGTGGGGCAGAACAGCCGCACCGCGCTTACGCAAGCAGTAGCGGAAGAACTTCACACGCCCGTCGAATCCATCGAAATGGTGATGGGCGACACGGACCTGACGCCCTTCGACATGGGAACTTTCGGCAGCCGCACCACCCCCACCATGGCGCCGCAGTTGCGCCGTGTCGCCATCTCTGCACGGGAATGGCTGCTCGACCTAGCCGCCGAACAATGGCGCGCGGATAGTGCGACATTGAAAATCGACAACGGCCGCGTGCAGGGTCCCTCCGGCAAGACTGCTTCGTTCGGCGAACTGACCAAAGGCAAGAACCTGGTCAAGGAAGTAGGCGCAGGCCCGGTAAGCAAACCGCGCGGCGAATCCGTACCCAAGGTGAACGGTCGCGCCATGGTCACCGGCCACCACCCCTACACGCCCGACATCAAGCGCTCCGGCATGTTGCATGGACGCATCCTCCGCCCATCCGCCTTCGATGCCAAGCTCACCTCCATTGACGCAACGGGAGTTGCAAAATTCCCAGGCGTGCAAGTAGTCCGCGATGGAAATTTCGTCGGCATTGTTGGTCCGGAAGCGCATACACTCCCACGCGCGCTGGCTGCGATTCATGCGGAATGGAAAACCGAACCGCAGCCCGGAAGCAAAGACCTCTTCGCGTATCTGAGGCCCGCCGCGCCGCCGCCTGCCGCGCCCGGTACTTTGGAGGCCACCTACAACATCGCCTATATCGCGCACGTACCGCTCGAACCGCGGGCGGCCGTTGCCGAATGGGCTGCGGGCAGACTCACCGTCTGGACCGGAACCCAGCGCCCGTTTGGAGTGCGTACCGAACTTGCGCAAGCGTTCCAGATTCCCGAATCGCAAGTCCGCGTGATCGTCCCAGATACCGGCTCGGGGTACGGCGGCAAGCACACCGGCGAATGCGCCATAGAGGCAGCCCGATTAGCGAAGGCCGCCGGCAAACCGGTGAAACTTGTGTGGACGCGCGAAGAAGAGTTCACCTGGGCCTATTTCCGTCCCGCCGGCGTCATCGACATTCGCAGTGCTACCGGCAAAGATGGCATCATCACGAACTGGGAATTTCACAACTACAACTCCGGCGGATCTGGCATCGAAACGCCGTACGAAATTGCGCACAAACAGATCCAGTTTCACGCCGTCAAATCGCCGCTACGCCAAGGCTCCTATCGCGGACTCGCCGCCACCGCCAACCACTTCGCCCGCGAATCCCATATGGACGACATGGCACGCGCCGCGGAAATCGACCCGCTCGAATTCCGCTACAGAAATTTGAAAGACCCGCGCATGCATGCAGTGCTGGAGGCCGCTGCCAAACAGTTCGGATGGGGCAAGTCCAAGCCAAAACCGAATCACGGCTTCGGCATCGCCTGCGGTTTTGAAAAGGGCGGCTACGTCGCCTCGTGCGCCGAAGTCGCTGTCGATCCGGGAACAAAGCGTATCAAACTGGAACGCGTAGTAACGGCGTTCGAATGCGGCGCAATCGTGAATCCCGAACATCTCACGAACCAAGTGGAAGGCGCGGTCGTCATGGGAATCGGCGGCGCGCTCTTCGAAGCCCTCGAATTCGAAGACGGCAAGATCCTGAATGGAAAACTCTCGCGCTACCGCGTCCCGCGATTCAGCGATCTTCCCAAACTCGAGACAATTCTAATCGACCGCAAAGATCTTGACTCCGCCGGGGCCGGCGAAACGCCCATCGTCGCACTAGCCCCATCAACAGGCAACGCGATATTCAATGCAGTTGGCGTTCGCCTCCGAACGCTGCCTATGGTATTGCCAGGAACAAAGACCTGACCTCGGCCGCCTCCGGGGGGAATTCGCCAGCAGAATTTCGCCGGCAGGGGACGGATGAACATCGCAAGTGCCGTTTAGCAGCTTAATCAGGAGTCCCGCCGCGCAAGCGTTACCCGCACCTGCCGTGCCCGCGTATGCGGTAAATCCACCGGCGGCAATCACCCCAAATGGCCGGATGAGCTCCAATACTCGTCACTTCACGATCCGAATGGCGGCGCAAATATCGATGCGCGGCAAGCGCTTGTAGCCGCGGCGTATCGGGAAGTTACTGATTTTCCGCTTGACCCCGCGCTGATTGCGCCGGTTGCGGCTTGAGGCGACGCGCTCATCCAGGATTTCC
>JANYCV010000184.1 GCA_025360145.1 Acidobacteriaceae bacterium | reverse complement strand
GAAAATCTGCAATCGCGTAATGGACCGCCACGGCTGGACTGGCGTCTTCAACCTGCTAATCGGCGAAGTGGAAATCATCGGCGAGCGCCTGTTAAAGGACCGTCGCATCCCGTTAATCAGCGCCACCGGCTCCACCGCCATGGGCCGCCGGGTAGCGGAAGTGGTGGGCCATCGCTTAGGCCGCACGCTGCTGGAGCTGGGCGGCAACAACGGCCTAATCGTCATGCCCGACGCGAACCTGGACCTGGCCCTCCGCGCCGTCGTCTTCGGTGCGCTCGGAACGGCAGGTCAGCGATGCACCACGCTCCGCCGCTTGTTCTTGCACACAAGCATCGCGCCGCAGTTCACCGAACGCCTCATCGCGGCCTACAAAAGCGTGAAGGCCGGATCGCCGCTCGACCCCGCAACTCTGCTGGGCCCGCTGGTAAACGAAACCGCGGTCCGCCGCATGCAGGAAGGTCTGGAAGAGATCCGCATCCAGGGCGGCGAACTCCTCTACGGCGGCACGCCGCTAGGCGGTAATTACGTCCAGCCCGCCATAGTCCGCGCGCACCCCCGCATGCCGTTACTCAAGCACGAGATCTTCGCGCCGATCCTCTACGTGCTCGAATTCGAATCGCTCGACGAAGTAATCCGCTGGCACAACGACGTCCCGCAAGGCCTCTCCTCGGCCATCTTCACCACTAACCTAAACGCCGCCGAAGCCTTTCTAAGCCCCACCGGCAGCGACTGCGGCATCGCCAACATCAACATCGGCACCAGCGGCGCGGAAATCGGCGGAGCCTTCGGCGGCGAAAAGGACACCGGCGGCGGCCGCGAATCCGGCAGCGACGCCTGGAAATCCTACATGCGCCGCCAAACCGTCACCATCAACTGGTCCGATGAATTACCGTTAGCCCAGGGAATCGAGTTCCCACTCTAGCCATTCCACATTCAATCCAACCCGATGGGCCCTTCGAAAGCGAACGGGGGGGACGGACGCCCCAGACGCCCCCGTCCGCCATCGGCTCTAAAATAAGGGCGATTTCACACTATGAGGTGCATCCTCGAAAGTGCGCATGCATCCCAGAGCGCCGTTTGGAGACCCTGCCCAATTGCTCGCTCAGTAGTCTTCTTGAGGCGTTCAGATATGGCCGCAGGTGACGCGCAAAGAGTATGGTTTCCAGAAATGATTGAGATATTGCGTCCCCAATGGCATCAGGGCATGTCCTTCGACACAATTATCGAGTTAAGCTATGAGCTGGACGCGACGCTTCAGGGTGTTCGATCCGAGCGACACATCCATTCCTCAGTTCTTAGGTGTCCGCAGTGTGGGCATGTTGGCGACGGTGCGGAGCTTCACGTCAGTGTTCGCGCCACGATCTTGTCGCTTAATCGATTCTGTATCGCGACCGCCGGGCAGTCATACGCTCTTGAGAAAGGTTGGGCATCCTACCGGAAGCAGAATGGGCTTGATTTCGATGTCAAAAGCATGGCCTCGCCGCCCACCCAAGTCGCCAGTTGCGTACCATCCACAAGTCCGCTAAGCCGACTGCGAGTCCATGTCGTTCCCGAGCGCAATAGCGTTTCTCGGGCATAAAATTCTCCTCCTGGCGCGGCTTTTTAGCATTTTTCTCTTTGCTGGGTATGTGCTTCCCTCAGGCAAGCACTACGGCAGCAGCTCACCCAGGTGGGGCGGGCGCCCTGGATCAGGTCGAGTGACGGGGATTTCGCCCCGCCACCCTCCTTCATGAGTTTGTCTTTGAGTATCCACCAGTTCGCTTGAAGATGCGAATCCAGTTGCGTCGTAGTCATCCGGTCTATACCCGCTGCCCCGTGGTTGCGTTTTACCGCCGCCAGAGCCAACTCGTAATTCTCGTCCGCTACGGCCTGTTCCATCAGTGTCTCGTACATCGCTCTCCGTCGAGAGGTTCGCAGATCACCGGCATCGTCTCGCCGCGCGGGGTAGGTTGCGGTTTCACCGCTTGGCCCGTTGCACTCACAAGTTGGCTACCGTAGTTGTTGCGCCTGTGATTCGAGTCGCTTATTGCGCCGATGTCCAGTTCCTCCTCTAGGTCCTTGTATTTGGTCCTTCGGCCCTTCGCTCCAGCCGCGTTACCGGCCTTCTTCGCTACTACGGCCTCTGCTGTCTTCTCCCGTGCTCTCACACAGGAGAT
>JANYCV010000131.1 GCA_025360145.1 Acidobacteriaceae bacterium | reverse complement strand
CTCAGCAATTTAAAGTGGCGTGACGCTCCGGGAAATGTGGTGCTGGCGTCGAAAGCGACGGGACTGGCCAGGGACTCAGTAGCCAATGTTTCGCAAATTCTTACGATAGACCGGGAACGGCTAAAGGAATGCGCGGGTAAGGTCCCCACCGCACGGGTTCAGTCGATCCTGGCGGGGCTTGATGTGGTCCTTGGCAGATAATAGAGGGTGCTATGAACCGTGAATCTCCTGCAAACTCCACACCCGGATCGGATCGCGCAGCCTTGACGCCACGGCTTCCGCAGCTGCCCGGGCCCCGCTCAGGGTAGTAATGCAAGGCACCCGATAGGTCACTGCGGACCGCCGGATCGACTTCTCATCTTCAAACGAAAGCGCCCCGTTCGTCGTATAAATCACCAGCTGAATCGCCCCGCCCTTCAACAGATCCACCGCGTTCGGACGCCCTTCATTCACCTTGAAAACCGTCTTGCACTTCAGCCCGGCGGCCTGGATTGCGGCGGCGGTGCCGCGCGTGGCCACTAAGTCGAACCCGAACTGCGCGAAGCGTTTGGCAATCTCCACCGCTTCCGGTTTATGCCGGTCATTAACGCTTAAAAACACTGTGCCTCGTTCAGGCAGCGGTGTTCCGGCGCTGAGTTGGGCCTTGGCGAATGCTTCGCCGAAGTTCTCGCCCACGCCCATCACCTCGCCTGTGGAGCGCATCTCCGGGCCCAGTGCCGGGTCCACTCCGGGGAACTTGCCGAACGGGAACACCGGAGATTTCACGAAGACCTTCGGAGCCACCAGCACTCCATCCACAGCGCCCTTTAGCAGATGGCTGAAATCGGAAAGCTTCTTACCCACCATCAGCCCGACGGCGATCTTTGGCAGCGGCACTCCGGTGGCTTTGCTGACGTAGGGAACCGTGCGGGAAGCTCGCGGGTTCACTTCCAGAACGAACACCTTCCCTTCCTTGTTGATGGCGTATTGCACGTTCATCAGACCGATGACTTTCAACGCCAGTGCCAGCTTGCGCGTGTAGGTCTTGATGGTCTCGATCTCCTGGCTGCCCAGCGAGTACGCGGGCAGAACGCAGGAACTGTCGCCGGAGTGAACACCGGCTTCTTCAATGTGCTCCATGATGCCGGAGATAAGAACCTCTTCTCCGTCGCAAAGGGCGTCGACATCCACTTCGATGGCGTCTTCCAGGAACCTGTCGATCAATACGGGCCGGTCCTGCGAGACGGTTACCGCTTCCCGCATGTAGCGGCGGACCGTTTCCTCATCGTAGGCAATCACCATGCCGCGGCCGCCCAGCACGTAGCTGGGCCGGACCAGAATGGGGAAGCCCAGGCCGACGGCGACGGCGCAGGCCTCTTGTTCGCTGGTGGCGGTTCCATTGGGCGGCGACGGAATGTTCAGATCGTCCAAAAGTTTACCGAAGCGTTTGCGGTCCTCCGCAAGATCGATATTGTCGGGGTCGGTTCCGATAATGGGCACGCCCAGCCGCTTCAACGGCAGCGAAAGATTCAGCGGCGTCTGTCCGCCGAACTGCACAATCACGCCGTCGGGTTTTTCGGTATCGACGATGTTGAGAACTTCTTCCAGCGTAAGCGGTTCGAAGTAGAGACGGTCGCTGGTGTCGTAGTCGGTGGAAACGGTCTCGGGGTTGCAGTTGACCATGATCGACTCGATGCCGAACTCCTGCAACGCGAACGATGCGTGGCAGCAACAGTAATCGAACTCAATTCCCTGCCCGATGCGGTTCGGACCGCTGCCCAGAATCATCACCTTCTTGCGATCCGATGGATTTGCCTCGCACTCGGATTCATAGCTGGAATAGAGATACGGGGTGAAGCTTTCAAATTCCGCGGCGCATGTATCCACGCGATTGAACACCGCCGTAACACCCAGCTCTTTGCGCTTCGCGCGAACTTCCAGCGGGGTGGCGCCCACCGCGCGGCCTATCCGTTCGTCGGAGACACCGTCGCGCTTGGCGCGGAGCATGGTCGCCTTTGAAATGGTCTCCAGCTTTTCGCTTTCGAGCGATGCTTCGAGATCAATGATCTCTTTGACGTGCTTCAGAAACCACGGATCGATGCCCGTCATCTCGCGGACCTGTTCGATGGTGTAGCCTCGTTCAAAGGCGAAGCGGATATAGTTCAGGCGATCCGGATTCGGCGTGATCAGGCGCTTTGGAATCAGATGATCTTCAAACTTCTCCGCAGTGACTGGCTTACCAGTTTCCAGGCTACGAATCCCCTTCCCCAGCGCTTGTTTGAACGTCCGTCCAATGGACATCACTTCGCCCACGGATTTCATTTGCGTGCCCAGCACCGGCTCTGCGCCGGGAAACTTCTCAAACTGCCAACGCGGGATCTTCGCTACCACGTAATCGATGGTCGGCTCAAAGCACGCTGGAGTCACTCGTGTGATGTCGTTCCGGATCTCATTCAGACGATAGCCGACCGCTAGCTTGGCGGCGATTTTCGCGATGGGATAACCCGTCGCCTTCGAAGCCAGCGCCGAACTGCGGGACACGCGTGGATTCATCTCAACGATAATCATGCGGCCGTTCTCGGGGTTGATGGCAAACTGCACGTTCGAACCGCCGGTATCGACGCCGATTTCGCGCAGGCAGCCGAGGGCCGCGTCGCGCATCATCTGGTATTCGCGATCGGTGAGAGTTTGCACGGGCGCGACCGTGATGGAATCGCCGGTATGGACGCCCATCGGGTCGAAGTTTTCGATGGAGCAAACGATGATGGCGTTGTCGGCGACGTCTCGCATCACCTCCAGCTCATACTCCTTCCAACCAATGACGCTCTCTTCAATCAGCGTCTCGTGAACCGGCGAAAGATCGAGACCGCTAGTCAGAATCTCTTCGAGCTCTTCGATGTTGTACGCAATGCCGCCGCCGGTTCCGCCGAGCGTAAAGCTGGGGCGCAGAATCACCGGGTAGCCATTCTTGGCGGCAAATTCCAGGCCCGCCTCCACGCTGTTCACAAGCTGCGAGTACGGCATATCGAGGCCGATCTTGCGCATCGCGTCTTTGAACAGCAGCCGGTCTTCGGCCTTCTTAATGCTGTGGATCTTCGCGCCGATTAATTCGACGCCGTACTTTTCGAGTATGCCTGCTTCCGCCAGATCGATGGCCAGATTGAGCGCTGTCTGACCGCCCACGGTAGATAACAATGCGTCTGGGCGTTCCTTGCGGATGACTTCTTCGGCGAAGGCAACCGTGAGGGGCTCCACGTAGGTGCGGTCCGCCAGCTCCGGGTCGGTCATGATGGTGGCCGGGTTTGAATTAATCAGCACCACTTCATAGCCATCGGCCTTCAGCGCCTTGCATGCCTGCGCGCCGGAATAATCGAACTCGCAGCCCTGCCCGATCACAATTGGGCCAGAGCCGACGATCAGTATTCTATGGATGTCGTTGCGTCTGGGCATCTATTTCTTGTACTCATCCATCATTTTCATGAAGTCATCGAAGAGGTAATAAGAGTCGTGCGGCCCGGGAGCCGCTTCGGGGTGATATTGC
>JANYCV010000105.1 GCA_025360145.1 Acidobacteriaceae bacterium | reverse complement strand
CATGCCGCCTGCGGGGAACCAGCCAAGATTTACCGAGAACACAACAATCAGCATCAGCCCCAACCAAAACACCGGGACTGAAAAAGAAAGAATGGCGAACACCGAGAATGAGACGCGTGCTGCGGGCGATAGAGGCGGCGCGCGAGGATAGCCTGGCGATCGACGTATCCGGTTTGGACGAATTCGACATCGGGGACTTCAGTACGGAGTTGGACGATGCCAAGAAGTTGCTGGCGCTGAATATCAATTCCGCGACTTTCAAGAAGCAGTTGTTTCAGCGGCTGGCGGCGAAGTACCTGTGCGATCTCCGGCAGGATGTGAAGGACCGGATTGCGCAGGAGATTGAAGCTGCGGTTTAAGGAGGAGTATGGACGAAGTTAAAGAGATCAACATCAAAGACGTTGTGCGCGGGGCGATTCAGGAGTTCATCAGCCTGGAGCAATCCAAGGCCGAGCCTGCGTACAAGGCGGAGCTGGTGGAAGAGCGGAAGCGGCGGGAACAACTGGAAAACCGGGTGAACGAACTGGTGGAAGAAAACCGCCGGAGCCGCATGATCGCCGACGAAGCAGAGCGCGGCGCATCCATCCGCACCGAATTACAACGGCTTGGAGTGGCCAAGATCGACTTGGCATTCAAGGCGGTACGAGACGACATTACACGCTCGGAAGATGGCCGTCTGGTGGGGAAGAGCAGCCAGGGCGACATAGCAATCCGGGAGTATCTCACGCAGTTCGTGAGCGAGAATCCGGAACTGCTTCCGGCGCGGATCGCGGGTGGATCCGGTGTAAGTTCCACAAATAAGCCGGCGCCGGTGAGCACCGGGGGCGGCTTCGATCTGGACAAGATCAAGCCTGGAATGAGCGCCGAGGATCTGGAACGGGTCCGGCAAGAAATCTCACGAGTCGCTGCACATTCGATTCGGAGCCTGTAGTTAGCCGGACCGGAAGGCGGTGCGGTGGCAGTTAGACAAATCAAACGAAGATTAGGAGAAATTTAGATGCCAGCTATTACGTCAGCGAACTTAGCTAATGCGATTGTGAAGCTTGTCGCGGTGGATGCACTCCCCGCGTTGATGGGCAACCTGGTTATGGGTAACCTGGTGAATCGCGACTTTGAACCGACCTTGGCCCAGGCGGGCGATACGGTAAACGTGCCGATTCCCCCGACCCTGGTGGCGAACAATATCGCCGAAGGCGGCTCGGTTATTACACAGAACCCGAGTCTGGGAAATGCCTCGATCGTTCTGAACACTCACGCGGAAGCGACGTTCCAGATTCCGGACGTCACCAAGGTTCTGGCGGTGCCGGACCTGCTGCGGCTCTATATGCAGCCCGCCGTTGTGGCGCTTGCAGAAAAGATTGAAGCGGATCTGTTGGCACTGTACTCGCAGTTCACCTCGAACACGGCGGTTGGCGCAGCCGGTGCGACGATCACGGAAGCAACGGTGGATCTTGCCGAAACGGCGTTGTTCAATGCGAAGGTTGCGGGGGCCGACCCGAAGTATCTGGTGGTGGACGGAGCCACTTACTCGCAACTGAGACAGATTCTGCGCTTCAGCGAATACCGTACCGCTGGCGAGGCGGGTCTGCGCGCGCTGATCGACGGCGTCGTAGGAAAGATCAAAGACTTCTACGTATTCCGTTCGCAGTTCGTTCAAAAAACCGGCAGCGGTCCGGCGACGACTCAGAACCTGGCGTTCACCAAATCGGCCATCGGCCTGGTGACTCGGCGGCTGCCTCAGCCATTGCTGGGTACCGGCGCTATCGCCGAGTACGCGGAGGCAGGCAACTTCGGTGTTCGCGTGCTGATGAGCTATGCACCGAACACGCTTGCGCAGCAGTTCACGGTTGACGTTCTTTACGGCGCGGCCGTGTTGCGCAACGCCCACGCGGTGCAGGTGCGGTCGTAACAGTATAGAAAGTGCCTGGGAGCGCGACCTGGGGGTCGCGAGGGGACGAGGGCGTCCGCCGTCCTGGGCAATTCGGTAGCGGGGGTAAGGCGGAGCAGCTTCAATCTCGATTTGGAGATTGGACTGTTCTTTTTTTTGCTTCCGCTTAATTGCCGGCCGTCCGTGTGCATCCGCATCCGGACGGTTTGGCTTCGATTAAAGCGATTTATGGGAGACAGCGATGGACGTACGAATCTATTTTCAGAAAGTCCGGCAGATTGAGGCATCCATCACCAAGCCGCACACGCTGGTGATGAGTCTGGAAACGCCGGATGGCGGCAAACCCGGCGTGATGACCGAGGTGAGCCGGTTTATGGCGGCGCGTCTGGTTGCCGAGAACAAGGCGCGGCTGGCGACCGAGGAAGAGAGCAACGAGTTCTATGGAATTAAGCCGCACACGCGGACGCCGAAGAACCAATAAGCCGGCGAGGAGACGAGTGACGCTATGGCGCTATTTACGGACGGCAGCATTTGCAGCACGGAAGATTTGAGGCAGTACGAGAGCTCGATTCTGGATGTGGCTAGCACGGAAGGAATCGAACTGGGGGCGAAGCTTAAGCTGGCGCAGCGGGAGATCGGCGTTGCCATCACCGCGTTTCTGCTGGAGCAGGATGCCACCAGAAGCTACGCTCGGGAGCTTAGCAACATCGTAGTAACAGACGCGTTGGCGCAATGGCTCTCGCTACAATCCCTCGCACTGACTTACAGAGACGTTTATAACATTCAGAACAACGACCGGTATCTGGGTAAGTGGAAAGAGTACGAACGGCTGGCCGCCGAGGCTGGCGTACGGTTCTTTCAGGTGGGTGTGGGCATCACCGGCGATCCGGTGGCGCAGTCGGGTTTGCCTGAATGCAGCAGCGCAGGGGGCGGAACTTTACCGCTCACGACGTACTACGTGCAGACGGCCTGGCGGAGTGCATTGGGGAGTATCGGAGCTGCGAGTGAATCGCTTCCAGTGACGACGAATCCGGGCACGCTGCTGACGGTGAGAGCGGTACGGCCGCCGGCCAATGCGGTGGGATGGTTCGTGTATGTGGGCTGGTCGGAAGACGAAATGCGGCGGCAGAACTCGACAGCCCTTGCGATTGGGGAGACCTGGACGGTGCCGGTGAGCGGGCTTGGCGGCGGCTTCGATGGGAAACCCGGGCAGGCTGCTGCCTTCTATGTGACTCGCACCAGCGAGTGGCGGAGAGGATAAGACCATGGCACAGACGGGGAGCTCAAGCACGAGAGAACTGGCTCGCATTCTGCAGGGCGAGGCTGGAATTGGATTCAGCATCGCGCAGATCTCCGACCGCGAGAACTTCGCGCTTCCGGCGATTGAAGACAGCCAGATTGTGACGCGCAACGTTGCTGCGGATCTTGCGGAGAAGACGGCGTCGGTGAAGTATCCACTGCTGCACGTCTACTGCGACAAAGTGGTGAACAGTTTGAAAGAGAAATTCCGGACGTTTTCGGGGACGGCAAACATGAACGTGGAAATCCGGGTTTCCCACGACCACATTGAAGAGTTGGAAACGCGGCTGCAGTTATATGTGGACGCAGTGACGGAGGTTCTGGACCGGAACCGAGGTGAATGGAACCGAGGGATGTATTACACCGGCGGGTATGCGGTGCAATTTGGCGCCGTGAAGAAGGGCGGCAAGCATTTCCTCCAGATTGCAAAAGTTCAGTTCGAGTTAAATATTAGCTCCGAGTGAGCAAAGGAAGAAGGATTCGCGATGTCATGTTACATATCTTCGAATAACAACCGTTTCTATGTGGAGACGGAAGCAAGTTACGGGCTGGCTCCGCTGATCGCGGACGACAACCGGATTCCGGCGATCAAGCTGACAGCGAAACAGGGCGCAACACGCTCAGACAGGAAGGACAAAACTGGAGGACGTACTTTTGTGGGGCTGCCGGCGGGAACCCGAAAACAGACTAGCTTCGAGCTGAAGACATATCTCACGGGATGGAATGACCAGTCGCAGCAGCCATCCTATGGGCCGCTGTTTCACGCAGGAATGGGGATGGCTCCGGCAATTTTCGCCGGTGGCTCAATTGCGTCGGTTGTGAATGCGACGCGCTTCCAATTCACTGCCCCGCACCGTTTGAGCGCGGGGCAGGCGATTGTATTCGGCGGCGAGATGCGGTTTGTAGTGGCAGTGATGAATGATCATATCGTCGACGTCAATGTTGCCTTCACCATTCAGCCGAGTGTGGGTTCTCCAATAGGTCCGACGGTGACTTACCGGCTAGCGAACGATCTTCCCAGTGCAAGTATTTTTGACTACTGGGATCCGGCCGAGACGGTGCAGCGGGTGTTGACCGGTGCGGCGGTGAACAAACTGGTTGTCTCAGTGAATGGTGACTTCCACGAGTTTGCCTTC
>JANYCV010000104.1 GCA_025360145.1 Acidobacteriaceae bacterium | reverse complement strand
AAGTGGCTTCCGGGCGATTCGGTGTCACCACTAACTACCTGGTGAATGCGGACGAGTTGCAGATCAAAATCGCCCAAGGCGCAAAGCCGGGCGAAGGCGGTCAACTGCCCGGTCATAAAATCAGCGAAGCGATCGCGAGGACGCGGCACGCAATTCCAGGCGTAGGACTGATTTCGCCGCCGCCGCATCATGATATTTACTCGATTGAAGATCTGGCGCAGTTGATCTACGATTTGAAGAACGTGAATCCGAAGGCTCGTATTTCGGTGAAGCTTGTGGCTGAGGTGGGCGTTGGTACGGTGGCCGCGGGTGTGGCGAAGGCTCATGCCGATCTGGTACTGATCAGCGGGCACGATGGCGGAACGGGCGCATCGCCGCTGACTTCCCTGAAGCACGCGGGTGTTCCGTGGGAATTAGGTTTGGCTGAAACGCAGCAGGTGCTGGTTCTGAACGACCTTCGGAGCCGCATCCGTGTGCAGACCGATGGGAAGTTGCAGACCGGGCGCGATGTGGCGGTTGCCGCACTGCTGGGGGCCGAGGAGTTCGGTTTCTCCACCGCGCCGCTGGTGACGCTGGGCTGTATCATGATGCGCAAATGCCATCTGAATACTTGTCCGGTGGGTATCGCCACGCAGGATGAAAAGCTGCGAAAGAAGTTCACCGGACAACCGGAAAACGTCATCAACTTCTTTTTCTACATTGCCGAGGAAGTTCGCGAGTTGATGGCGAAGATGGGCTTTCGCAGTATGGACGAGATGGTGGGGCGCGTGGATATGATCGAAATGCGCGATGCCATCGACCATTGGAAAGCCCGCGGTCTGGATTTCTCGGCGATTCTGTACAATCCGCAGGTGCCATCGCGGGTGGGCCGGCGCTGTACCATTTCGCAGGATCACGGGTTGCAGCAGGCGCTGGACTATAAACTGATCGATCACGCGACCGAGGCTTTGGAATCGAAAACGCCAGTGGAGTTCCGGCTGCCGATTCGGAATATCCATCGTACAGTTGGCGCGATGTTGAGCGGTGAAATTGCGCGGCGGTACGGATCGGAGGGATTGCCCGACGATACGATCAAATTCTACTTCACGGGATCGGCGGGGCAGAGCTTTGGGGCCTTCCTTGCGAAGGGCGTTTCATTGACGCTGGAAGGCGACGCGAACGATTACGTCGGCAAGGGGCTTTCGGGTGGAAAGCTGGTGGTGTTCCCGCCGAAGTCTTCCACTTTCCTGCCGGAAGAGAATATACTGATTGGCAATGTGGTGCTGTATGGCGCGACCACCGGAGAAGCGTTCTTCAACGGCGTGGCCGGCGAACGGTTTGCGGTACGCAACTCGGGCGCTACGGCGGTGGTGGAAGGCGTTGGCGACCACGGCTGCGAATACATGACGAATGGGCTGGTGGCGGTGCTTGGCAGCACGGGCAAGAACTTCGCCGCGGGCATGTCGGGCGGGATAGCCTTCGTTCTCGACGAAACCGGAGAATTCAAGGCGACTCGCTGCAATCGGGGTGGTGTGGATCTAGATCCCGTGATTGAGCAGACCGATATTCAAGCGCTACACCGGTTGATTGAGAGGCACGTGGAAGCGACCGGGAGTCCGCGCGGCAAGTGGATACTTACTAACTGGGCGGAGATGCTGCCGAAGTTCGTCAAGGTATTCCCGCACGAATACAAACGCGTGCTGGGAGTGAGGCGGGATGCAGCAATCGCGGTGACGCACGAAGCGACTCACGACGTAAAGGCGAAGACCGATGCACAGATGCAGGTGACTCATGGGTAAGACGACTGGATTTCTGGAATACGCGCGAGAGCTGCCAACCCGCCGTCCGGTGGCCGAGCGCATCAACGATTACTTCGAAGTCTACCAGCCGTTCCCGGAGGAGCACGTTCGCACCCAGGGAGCGCGCTGCATGGATTGCGGCGTTCCGTTCTGCCATACGGGTTGCCCGCTGAACAACATCATTCCCGACTGGAACGATTTCGTCTACCGGGACCGCTGGAAAGACGCGATCCGCACGCTGCACGCGACTAATAATTTTCCGGAATGGACCGGACGGATTTGTCCCGCTCCGTGCGAAGCGGCGTGTGTGCTTGGCATCAACGAACCGCCCGTAGCTATCAAGGTGATTGAAAAGACGATCATCGAACATGCGTTTCGGGAAGGATGGATTAAACCGGAACTGCCGGGGCACCGCACGGGGAAAAAGATCGCGGTGATTGGTTCGGGGCCGGCAGGTTTGGCGGCGGCTCAGCAGTTGTGCCGCGCCGGTCATGGTGTAACGGTCTTTGAAAAAGCGGACCGCATCGGCGGCCTGCTGCGCT
>JANYCV010000090.1 GCA_025360145.1 Acidobacteriaceae bacterium | reverse complement strand
CCCCTTGATTGCCGATATCGCCATTCCCGGTGTCCCAAAACCAGTGCCAGTTGTACTTGAACCGCAGTTCGTTGAACGCCCGCATCGGCGCAGGGCCCAGGAACATACTCCAATCGACTCCCGGAGGTGTCGGGCTATCGTCCTTGTGCCCGATGGACACGCGCCGCTTATAGCAAAGGCCCTTGGCGAGGTAGACCTTGCCGATGATGCCCTGATGTAACAAGTCGATCGCTTTCTGTTTGTGGGGCATGCTACGGCTCTGCGAACCGATCTGCACCATACGCTTGTATTTGCGCGCGGCTTCCACCATTTTCATTCCTTCGTAAACGTTGTGGCAGGCGGGCTTCTCAACGTAGACGTCCTTGCCGGCCTGGCACGCCCAGATAGTGGCCAGCGCATGCCAGTGGTTCGGAATGGGCATGGAAACAGCGTCGATGGATTTGTCGGCGAACACCTGGCGCATATCCGAATATCCCTTCGGTTTGACACCGGTGGCTTTTTCGACGAAGGCGATCCCCCGCTCGAGTGCAGCCTGATCCACGTCGCAAACAGCAGCGATACGGGCGTCCGGCAGCTTCGCGTATTCCGTCATATGATTGCGGCCGCGGCCACCCAGGCCGATGACGGCTACGTTTACCCGGTCGTTGGCGCCCATTGCCCGAAGGGATGCCGCCGCTCCGATAGCCGCAGTTTGCAGGAAGGTCCGTCTGTCGAGATTCATGCTCATCAATATTTTCTCCTCACTAGAATTCTCTCTCAATTTGGGGACGAAAGGCTGGAAGATCCCCATTTCTTATTGATTCATGCCGGAAGAAAGAAATCCGCCGTCCACCGCGATGCACTGGCCGGTGATGAAGCTGGCTGCATCGGAGGCAAGCAGCAGCGCCGCGCCAATCAGTTCCGATGTCTGGCCGAAGCGTTTCATGGGAGTGCGCCACAGAAATTCCTTCCCGCGCTCGGTTCCATCCAGAAGCTTCGCATTCAGGTCCGTACGGAACACTCCCGGTGCGATGGCATTTACATTCACCCCTTCGCGAGCCCATTCCACAGCTAAGCTTTTGGTGAACGAAAGAACTGCGGCCTTTGAGGCTGCGTACGCCGCCACTTCGTACAGAGCGACGAACGAACTGAGCGAGGCGATATTAATGACGCGGCCATGGCCGCTGGCAACCAGCGCATCGTGGAAGGCCTGGCAACTGCGCAGCATGCCTGTCAGGTTCGTGTTCATCAAGTCGTCCCATTCCGCTTCGGTGACGTCTTTGGTGGGCTTACGAAACGTCTTCCCGGCGGCGTTCAGCAAAATATCCACGCGGCCGAATTTAGCGAGAACCTCGTCCCGGAAAGTATCGATCGACGGGCGGTTGAGAATATCCACCGATTTCCGCAGAGTCTTGCGGCCCAGACTTTCAATCCGCGTGCAAACCTCATCCACCATCGCATCGCGGCGACCGGTCGGGATAACATCGGCTCCCGCTTCGGCGAGTCCCACACTTAGCGTCCGTCCAATACCGGACGTTCCGCCTATGACCACGGCGACGCGGCCAGTTAAATCCATAAAGTTTTTGATCATGTGTTTTGTTATTGCGCCGTCACCGGCATGACACGAATATTCCGGAAATCCACTTTGGTTCCGTGACCTAGAAACCCGATGCGGCCGAAAGTCCGCGCCAGACCGGGGTGTTTCTTCAGGACCGCCGAATCGGTAATGGTGTCCAGATCGGCATCAACAATGGTAGTTCCGTTGAGCACCACCTTGATCTTCCGGCCTATTGCAGTGATTTCTTCCTGATTCCATTCTCCGGTCTCTTTTAAAAAGCCCGTCTTGGCCGGAACCACGTCGTAAATAGATCCGTGGTATTGGGCGGGCTTCAGCTTGCCCTGGTAGACAGGGGCATCATGATCCAGGATCTGGATTTCCATCCCGGAGTAGGCAATGTCGCCCGCGAGCGGAGCGCGAATGCCGACGCCGTTATTCCCGCCTTCCGTAAGCCTGAACTCGAAGCGAAAGACGAAATCTGAAAACTCCTGTTCCGTCAGCAGATTGCCGCCGCCATCCGCCGGGCACACCAGGATTCCATCCTGAGCGACGTACCCTGGTCCCTTCCCGCCAACCAGGACCCAGCCGTCCAGATTCTTGCCGTTGAACAACGATTGAAAGCCCTTCTCCACAGCGCCGGCAGGCAGCGCGAGAAGGGCGAGCAGAGAAAGATAGTAGAGTCTCATCGGGGCTTACGTAGAAGTATATTGCGAATCCGGCAGGAATGCCAGTTACAGGAGCTGGAAGGGCGGCGAGTGGCGGTAGCATGTGCGAGTAAAAAAACTGTCAGTTGCGTAAGCCGGCCAAGCGCAGATTCTTGCCGCCCGAACTGAAGCTGCGGAGGGCGCTGCTTTCAGGCCCAACGCAGCGCCGACAATTGGAGTCTTTCACGCAACCAGTTCGCGATTCACTCAGAATTGAAGCTTCATCGCCAACTGAATATCCCGCGGCGAATTAGCTTGGCTGCTAATCCGGCCGAAGGCATTGGAGTTGATGCTTGTGTTGGGAATGTTAAATTGAACGCGGTTGAAAGCGTTAAAAGCTTCCGCGCGAATTTGCAGACGCATTCTCTCGGTGATCGTGGTGTTCTTGAACAAAGATATATCGAAGTTCGCCGCTCCCGGTCCGCGCAGATTCGGCATAATCCGCGGCGCATTTCCAAACGTGAATGGGTCATTGAACGTGAATGCGGAAGTGTCGAAATAGGCGCCAAGCCGGTCTTGGACTCTGCCATCCCTAGTCGCATTCTTCCCGTTCCAGTTGGGACGTTGCGTGCCCGCGAAAGAACCGTTGCCGTTGCCGCCGTTCACCTGCAGCGGAGGCCCGCTCTGGAATAAAGCAATACCGTTGACCTGCCAGCCTCCGATGACTTTGCCGGTGAGACCTCTCTGATTTAAGAACATTTTTCCCGGGCCAAAAGGCAGTTCGTAAACGGAGCTGATGACGAGATTGTGCGGAGTATCCCAGGATGCCAATGCCCGCTCACTTCTGCGGTCGTAAAAGTTTTGGAGTGGCGCACCCGAAAACGATTCGCCAGGGAACCCCGTGCGGCTCGGGATGACGTCATCAATCAATTTGGACCATGTGTAAGAACCCAGAACCGTGAACCCGTTCGAGAAGCGCCGTTCCACCTTCATGTACATGGCATGGTAAACCGAGGCACCGTAGGTTGCGTCGCGGCTTGAGACACCGACAAACTGCGGGTACGGCCGGAGAGATTGGCCTAGCGTGATGGTTTTCTGCGATAGCGGCCCTTCGGCGATGTAGCCGAAGTAAGGGTTCGGCACCTGGTCGTTCAACTTGGCACCCAGCTTCATGTACTGCGGATCAAGCTGGTTGTACTCCAGCGTGCCAGCCAAATCGATGCCTCGCGATCCTGAATAGGCGACTTCAAACAAAATGTCCTTCGGCAGCCTGTGCTGGATGTCGAAGTTCCAGGACTGCGCGTAGGGCACCTTCTGGTTCCTATCGATCATATCGATGGATTGGCCGAGGCTGGTCAACAATCCGGCGGCACTGCCGGTTGCTTTGCAGAAGCCTTGCGGAAACGGGTCGCTCACCAGCGCGAACGGCGTCAGGCCTCCGTCCAGGCTGGAATTGATGTTACTGGAGCAAAGGAATCCAGTGGGTGGCATGCCATTTCCGTTTCTGCCGCTACCCCAACTGTTGCTGTAAAACATGCCGTACCCGCCGCGAACTACAGTGGAATGGGTGACGTTGTAGGCAAACCCTATGCGCGGCGCAAAATTCTTGCCCTGCTTATTCCAATGCCCCCGATCCAGACCGTTCACTCCCGGGAAGAGCAGACCGCCACGAAGGGGCGCACCGTTCGGCAGCTTGGAAGCGCTGTTGTAGTCGAAATTGGCAAGCTGGTCGTGCCGTTCTGTTCGCGGTGTCTCATAGTCGTAACGAATTCCCAGGTTCAAAGTCAGGTTCGCCGTTACCTTGT
Source organism: Acidobacteriaceae bacterium (assembly GCA_025360145.1). GTDB lineage: Bacteria > Acidobacteriota > Terriglobia > Bryobacterales > Bryobacteraceae > JANXXV01. The sequence goes on along the minus strand of JANYCV010000090.1, from coordinate 2,034 downwards.
AGTCGTCCTGAAAGTACCCGCCGAAATATTTCTCGGCAAGAGCGCTTCTCAGCTCGCCCGCATTATGATTTCCGCCGGTCAGTGTTCCCAACAGAAACGTCGCATATCCGAAACCGGAGGTCGGCCCGCTCAGAAACGGATCCGAACCTTGAGTGAAGGTTTTGCCGAATGTGTAGTTTCCATCCGCCGTGCTGTTTTGCGCGGAATTGAACTTAACTATTGAGAACAACCCGCCAAATTTGAGCGTGTGCTTGCCCTGGATTTTGGAAAGATTCACTTTGTCCTCATAACGGTCGTAGGCGTCGTGTTCATTGTTAAAGCCGCCAAGACCGGAAATGCTATCGATACCGATGCCCGGGAAACCCAGCGCCTTGCTGTTAGCGGCAACATATCCAGGAAAGCCCAGTTGCGTGGGATCAAATCCGTTGGAGAGGCCGCGGCGATCGAAGTTAAAACGGTTAAACGAGGATACGAACTCACCGAACAAAGCCGGTGTAAACGTCTTCGTCAATTTGATCAGAGCGGAAGGATGCGACTGAGGGTTACGGCTGTAACCCGGGCTGCCGGGGTCGTTCTGTCCGAACGTGGCGGGATTTGTGATTGTCGTGCCCGACCTGGAAAATCTTCCCATGAGCAGCGTGCTGGAGGTTAACTGGTGATCCACCCGCCCGGTGAAATCCTGCACAGGCCGTGTCCGCGGGCCGGTGAAGAAGAAATTGTTCAGGCCACTGTTGGAGTCGCCCGCCGAGGTTGGTTGCGGGTAGAACTTCTGAATGTTCATAGCAACCGGGCTGATTCTGCCGCCCGGGATGACATTTCCGGCGAAGGGAGTCCGCAGGTACTTACCCGCGTTGCTCGGATCCTGGCGAGTCGTCAACGGATCGTAGATCGTCACCTGGGCGCCCGTGTTGGTGAAAGTTTGCGAAAAATCGCCTGTTCGTTGGAGGGCTGTCGGAACTGTGGTTGTAGTGATGATAGGGTCTTTCAACTGCAACGCTTCATACCCGAAATAGAAGAACGTCTTATTCCTTTTGATTGGTCCTCCAATGGTCCCGCCGTACTGGTTATATCGAAACACCGGCTTCTTCCTGCCCGCGGCGTTGGAGAAGAAATCGTTGGCGGCGAGCGCATCGTTGCGGAAGTACTCAAACAGGCTGCCGTGGAACTGGTTCGTGCCCCCTTTGGTAACGATGTTGATGACCGCTCCCGCGGCATTGGCGTACTCCGCGCTGAAATTACTGGTTTGCACCTTGAATTCCTGTATGGATTCGACCTGTGGACTGTACTCGGGACTATTAAAGCCGACGTTGGTATTATTACCGCCGTCCAGCATGAACTGGTTCTGGCCCGGCCTTGAGCCATTTACCGAAAAGAACTGATAATGGCTTTCGAGCACCGGTTGGGAGATGGTCGCACGGGTGGCGCGGACCCCGGGTACCAGCATCATAAATGCGCTGGCGTTGCGGCCCTTTAATGGAAGGTTCTCGACTTTGTCCGAGCCAACCGATCCGCCAATGGCGTTGGTGCCCGAATCGAGCAGCGGGGCTTTATCGGTCACTTCTATCGACTCGGCGGCGGCGCCCACTTCCAAGGTGAAATCGAGCTTGGCGGTCTGCGCCACTCCCAGCTGGATTTCGGTTCGGGTCAGAGCCTTGAATCCTTGGCTCTGGACGTTGATTCGGTAGTTGCCCGGTTGCAAAAGTGGCACGGCATACGCACCTGCCTGGTTGGTCTTGGATTCCCATCTAATGCCCGTATTCTGATTGGTGAGGGTAATGTCAGCGCCGGGAATGTGCGCGCCACTGGAGTCGCTGATCGTTCCAGTGATTTGGGCCGTCAACTGACCATAGGCTGCGGTTGCGCCGGCCAACGCCAGCAACACCGCGCCCAAACGGATCGTAATCGATCTGCTTCTCATGATCTTCTCCTTTGTAACCAACCCAGTGTGGTGCAAACGGAATCCATTTCCAGTTGCCTGCGGCTGAGTATATACCAGAAGAGCTTTCTCGTGAGATCCGGATTTAATTCTATTGT
>JANYCV010000071.1 GCA_025360145.1 Acidobacteriaceae bacterium | reverse complement strand
AGAGCCCGTAGCCGCGGGAACGTCCGCTGACGAATTGATCGACGGATCGCTGCTGTACCTCTATTTGCCACCGCAAGGCGAAGCGGTGAAGGCGGAATTCCTGAATCGTCAGAGGGCGGCGGGGGCTATCAGGGCGGCGCCCATGGCCACGCCAGAGCACTATTATCTGATGGGAGAAGGCTATCAGACACTATCGTATCTTGCTTCTCTTCTGGTGGTCGCCATGGACCCTAAGTCTTACCGCGCACACCTTCTTCAAGCGCAGTATTTGGAGAGTTCCGGCAAGGAAGAGGAGGCTATCAGCGAGTACACTGAGGTGCTTCGTGGGCAGGCCGAACTTCCCAATATGCACTTTGCCATTGGTAATCTGCACTGGAAGAATCAGCGTTTCGCGGAAGCGAAGACGGAGTTGCTGCGTGAGCTCGATGTGAATGCCAATCACCCCCAGGCCCTCTACGAACTGGGAGATATCGAGTTAACCGCGGGAAACGATCGGGAAGCTGAGCAGCGTTATGTGAAGGCACTCAAATACGAGCCCAACATGGTGGAAGCGCATTTCGCTCTCGAGAAGATCTACACTGGCCGGGGCGACTACGGGAAGTCTCTGCCGCACTTGCGCGCGGCGATAAAAGTCGACCCAACAGATCCCACTCCGCACTACCGTCTCTCGCAAATTTATCGGAAGCTGAACCAGTTGGAGGACTCGCAAAAAGAGTTGCGTCTCTTTACAGAGAAAACGGCAAAAGCGAAAAGATGAAGCCGGTAGAGTTCGTAACAAAGAAACGTAACAGTTCAGGCCCCCCTCTCAGGCCTTCGCCGAAGTCGGCTTTGCGCGGATCGTTAATTCAAAGCGGTTGCCACGTCGTTGATTCTCCGTCACCGCTCCTGGAGCGCGACGCGCCGTTGCACCGCGAGGCATAGAATGGGTGACCGGCTCCGCTGGAATTCAGGGGGCCTGAGCTGTTACAAAGAAACAAACCGCTCAGCGTTTCTGCAGTTGGTTGAACAGCGCAAGATGCTGCTCCGCCTCTTTATGTTTTCCGAGTCTGTTGAGTAATTGTCCCAGGCGATAATGCGCTTCGGCGTTCTCCGGTTCTAGCGCGACCGCCTGATTTAGCAAGTCCAGCGCTTCTGGCGACAACCCCTTCTTTGCAATTGCCGTCGCCAGTTTCATCTTGGCGGAAGCGAATTTTGGGTTGCGCTCTAACGCCTGACGAAAGTAGGGAATCGCGTCGTCCACCCGGCCTTTGTTCAAATAGAAGAGCCCCAGGTTGTAAGAAGGCCATTCCGTTTTTTTCGCTTGTTGCCGCTCGGCCGCAATGGCAGCAAAATAGGCCTTTTCCGCATCCTGAAAGCGGGCGAGAGCTTCATAAGCCTGCCCTAGATTATTCATTGCGCGGACGCTCACAGGGTCGAGCTCGAGAACTTTTTGAAACGCAGCCAAAGCCTCCACCGCATTGTCCTTGCTGAAGTAAAGCCGTCCCAAATAGTAGTAGGCGTCCGGATCGCGCGGCGCCAGTTGAACGGCGTGCCGCAGGGCTATTAGGGCCTGATCCGGTTTTCCCAGCATGAACTGCGCCATGCCCAGTAATTTAAAAGCTTCGGCACTTTCAGGGTGTTGCGCGGAGTACGCGGAAGCGATCTCAAATGAGTTTTGGTACTTGCCGGAATTGAACAGCGCCAGAGCTTGCTGGAGGGTGGAAAGCGGGGTTTGGCTTGAGGCGATACCGGCGTATGCAGCCAGTACGAAAACGCGGAGGAACATAAATACTAAAATATCACCGCGGTGGGATGATCATCCATTCCACCGCGGCTTGTATCGCGAGTTAGAAGTTAAACTTCAGTGCTACCTGCCCGTTGCGCGGGCCATTGCCTTGCCCGCCGACAGTTCCGAAGTTCGGACTGCTTATATTCGAATCGGACCCACCGAATATTACCCGATTGAAGGCGTTAAAGAACTCGAAGCGAAGTTCCATGTTTATGCTTTCTTTGATGGTTGTCCGCTTCAGGAGGCCGAAGTCCTCGTTCTTATTAAAGAAACCGCGTGTGTTTGGCAAAACCTGTCCAGACGTACCAATCCTGCCGTTGGCCGGAACTGTAAAGGCATTGATGTTCAGGTATTTGTCCCGGTGCGGATCAAAGCTGCCGCCGGAAACATTGGTGCGGGGATCCTGGCCGATGACCGAATCCGGGGTATTGCCTCCGTTGAACAACGGCAACGTATTGTTAACGCCGACCTGAACCGGCGTGCCCGAATTGTAAGTCAAAATGCCATTGAGCTGCCAGCCCTGAAGGATCTTTCCGATAGGTCCATTCACGTTGAGGAAGGCCTTGCCGGGACCGATGGGCAGTTCGTAATTGAACGCCGTAACAAACCGGTGAGGCGAGTTATAAACCGCCAGCGCCTTTTCAAGCGAGCGATTATACTGATCGCGCGCTCCTGGGGAGAAGAATCCTCCCAGCGAAGAGTTTGCATCGGTGATGCTCTTGCTGAAAGTGTAGGTGGCCAGAAGGAAGAGTCCCTTGGAGAACTGCCTCTCGGCTTTCACCTGGAGCGAATTATAGGTAGCATTGCCCACGTTCGCCGTCTGCAACATTCCGACACCGAGGTATTGCGGGAAGGGCCGCAACGCCTGTGCCAACGATTTATTGAAGCCGGCGTAAGGCGGTTTGAAACCCTGGGCGACAACGGCAGGATCGTTGATGTTTTTCTGAAGCAGATCCGTTCCCAGACTGAGGAACCGGGTTGGCGTCTGATTCAAGTTAAAGGCGCCGGTGTTCAGTCTCGTGGTCTTTGCTCCCACGTAAGAGACATCCAGCAGGAGTCCTTGCTTGATCTGATACTGGGTGCCGAAATTCCAGTCTTGCCTCTGCGCTGGAATCGTGGCTTTATCGCCCCATACCGACGCACCGCCTCCGACGTTCAATCCGGCGTTGATAAACGGCGGCTTGTCGAAGTTCTGCGGGAATCCGTTGTTCCAGTTGAACGCGGGAGTCAGGCCGTTATCCGCGGTCTGGAAGTTGGCGTTGCCCGAATACCCAGCCAGACCTCCAAAGTTGTTGCCGCCGGCCAATGCGCCACCCGGCGCGTAGCTGATGCCGTACGCCGTGCGGACGACAAAGTCCTCGCGTAACTTCCAGGCAAGTCCCAGGCGCGGACCAAAAGCTTTCTTGTAAGTGTCCTGCGCGTTGGTCAGGCGACTAGTTCCGGTGCGGGGCGCACCACCAGCACCAGCGAACACATACGCCCCTAGAATGCCGCCGGCGGCGGGGTTCGGCACCGTCGGATCCATCACGGACATGCGATCGTGCGCCTCTCTGACTGGCGTGTACGAATCCCATCGAAGACCGAGGTTTAAGGTCAGACGCGGGGTTATCTTAAAGTCATCCTGCGCGTAAAAAGACAAGTAGGTCCATCGTGCACCTTGCACCACGTCATTGATATACATGCTGCTGCCGTCTACGGCGCCGAGCAGGAAGCTCGCGTAAGCCGCTCCGGTGGTGCCTCGCAGATTTCCAGACGGAAATGCCGTCGCACCAGTAGCGAAGTTGAAGTGAGCCGGGCGGCTGGGATAGATGCCTTGATGCTGCAGCTTTCTGAAATCGAAACCGAATTTCAGGTTGTGCTTGCCTTTGGTCCAATTGAGGCCATCCGCAATCAAAAAGGTGTTGGAAACCGGCTGGATCTCATCCTGGTTCTGGGCAAGCGGCGTGAAGGTCCAGGAATCGACGACCGGAAAACCATTGTTGATTCCCGAGATCCCCACTT
>JANYCV010000230.1 GCA_025360145.1 Acidobacteriaceae bacterium | reverse complement strand
ACCCCACCTACGCGCTCACGGTCATCATCTTTTCCATGCTGCTCTCCAGCGGCCTGGGAAGTTTCATGAGCCGCAAAATCCTCAAGGGCTCTGACCAGCGCCTGGTCTGGGCATTGCTGGCCGTCACCCTACTGGTCACCTTGTTAGCGTTCGTTGCACCCATAGTCAGTGAAGCGGGAATCGCCTGGCCGCTCTGGGTGAAATTCATTGTCACCGCACTCCTCATCGCGCCCGCCGGCTTCGCCATGGGCATGCCGTTCCCCACCGGCCTCACGCGCCTGGAACAGCGCCATAAGCCCTCCGTCCGTTGGGCCTGGGCGCTCAACGCCGCCTCCAGCGTCCTCGGTTCCGCCAGCGCCATCTTCCTCGCCATCTACCTCGGGCTCCGCGATACCTTGCTAATCGGCGGTTGCATGTATTTGCTCGCGTTAATAGTAATCAAGCTTACCCACCAGGCAGAGTCCAACTAACGCCGGGTATTTTTTGCGCACTCCGCCCGCACTTCCCCTGTGCCTATCGCATCTAAGTCATTGATCTTTCGTGCTGTCAGCCCTTTGGTACGCCAGTTGCTCTATCTCTACACCGGAGGGGTTTGACATGATTAAGTTTTTCGCCATTCCCGCAATATCTGTAGGATTGTTGACCGCGCAAGTGACGCCCAACCCAACGCAGTCGCCGGCAGGATCGTCCTCGAATCAGGTAATCACGCTCGATAGACAGCCGATTTACAGGATTACGGTAGTGTCACGGACCGCCAAGGCCATCAACTACCGCCACCGCAGCGGTGCAACCAAGATCAACTTTGAAGGCACCGCGCTGCTTCCAAAATCGCACGGCGAAGCCAAGGTAGAGAGCAAGCAGGGATACATCGAAATTGAAGTGGAATTCCGCAATCTCGAGCCGGCCACCAAGTTTGGTCCGGAGTATCTGACCTATGTGATGTGGGCAATTTCGCCCGAAGGCCGTGCCGTGAATCTCGGCGAGGTATTACTCAACGGCTCCAGCAGCAAGCTGAACGTATCCTCGGAACTGCAAGCTTTTGGGCTCATTGTAACCGCGGAGCCCTACTTTGCGGTCACGCAGCCGAGTGACGTAGTCGTCATGGAAAACATCGTGCGTCCGGACACCTTAGGCAAGGTGGAAGAGATAGACGCTAAGTACGAACTGCTCCAGCGCGGGCAGTATGTTTTCAATGTGGACAAGTCGCAAATTAAGCCGTACAATCTGTCCGATACCAAGGTGCCGCTCGAGCTCTATGAAGCGCGCAACGCCGTTCAGATTGCCCGTTGGACTGGTGCCGATAAGTACGCTACGGAGAGCTACCAGAAAGCCGCTAAACTGCTCGCGCAGGCCGAAGACTACCACGTTCGCAAGCAGAAGAAGCCCACGTCCATGATCGCTCGTGAAGCGGTCCAGACCTCGGAAGACTCCCGTATCATCGCTCTCCGCCGCATCGACCAGGAGAGGCTTGATATGGAACGCCAGGCAGCAGCCGATCGGGAATCCAGGGCGAAGGCCGAAGCCCAGGCATCCGATCGCCAGCGCCAAATGGCCGAAGACCAACAGCGCGCCGAAGCCGCCCGTAGAGCCGAAGCTGAACTGTCCGCCAGAAATTCCGCGCAGTTGGCCAATCAGGCCAATGCCGAACGCGCTGCCGCTGAACTCGCAAAGGCACAAGCCATCGCCGCTCAGCAGCAAGCCACTAAGGATCGCACAGACGCCGATGCAGCCCGTGCCGCAGCCGTCGCGCAACAGCAAATCGCCATGGCCGAAACCGACAAGGCGCGCCAAGCCGCCGCCGAGTCTGACCGTATGCGCATGAAAGCCGAAGGCGATCGAGAAGCACTCCGCAGCCAATTGCTGCAACAGTTCAACCTGATCCTCGAAACGCGCGACACCGCCCGCGGCCTTATCGTGAATATGTCGGATGTGCTCTTCGATACCGGCAAGTACAATCTGCGCCCCGCCGCTCGTGAAAAGCTGGCTCGCATCTCCGGCATAATTCTTTCTCACCCCGGACTGAAGCTGGAAGTGGAAGGCCATACCGACAGCGTCGGCAGCGAAGCGTTCAACCAGACATTATCTGAACAGCGCGCCGCCGCCGTCCTGACTTACTTGACAAGCAGCGGTATTCCGGCAAACGCTGTCACTTCAAAAGGCTTCGGTAAGATGATGCCGGTTGCTTCAAACGACACCGCCGCAGGCCGCCAGCAGAACCGCCGCGTGGAACTCGTAGTTTCCGGTGAAGTCATCGGAACGAAGATAACCGAAATCCGCGGAACCTTCGTTCCCGCGAACCCGCCCAAGAACTAAACAAGGGTTCCACCAACCACAGAGGAGGCTGTCTCCCGCAGGGGCCAGCCTCCTCGTTCCTTCTACGGTGTCAGTCGCCGCAGCGCGGACTCCAGCGCTTCCACAAAAAAGTACTCTCCCCACATCACCGACTCATCCACACCCAGATCCTTGTGAATGTGATACACGCCGCCGCGCAAAATCCCTTCCCAACCTTCAGTACCTTTCCCTAAATGTGATTCGCATAAGCTGCGCAAGATCCGTACCGCAGTGGTCCAGTAAAGGTGACCCTTCAACGGATCGGTAATCAAACGGCACAACCGCAGCAATCCCGACGCGGTAATAGCCGCCGCCGACGTATCCACTTGCCTCCGGCTATCGGCCGGAGCGTTGAAGTCCCACGGTGCCACGCCATCGGCCGGCGAGTGTGTGATGTAATAGTCCGCGCACGCCTCCGCCGTTTCCAGGAATCGCGGATCGCGGCTGTACTCATAGCAGGTGCTGAATCCATAAAGGCTCCAGGCCAGGCCTCGCGACCAGCACGAATCGCCGCGGTATCCCTGTTGCGTCGACTGCCGCAAAAACTCACCGCTTTCCAAATCGAATATACCCTCGTGCGCCGTCGATCCATCGCCGCGCACCAGCACTCTCCGCGTGGTCAACGCATGCCGCAGCGCCACATCGCGCAGCATCCGGTCGCCAGTCTCGCGCGCCGCATAGAAGATGATTCCCACGTTCATCATAATGTCGATAAACAGCGAATCCTCCGCCACGAAGGAGCGCAGATATTGCCCATTCTCCTTGAACCGCATCGCCAGCGTTTCCCCGGCTTGCACCAGAACATCGTTCAATTCCGGGTCTTTCGTAACCTGATACCAGCGGTAGTATGTGGAGAGAAAAATGAAGCCCAGGTCATGAACCTCCCGGTCCATCTTCCGCGGCTCCAGTGGAATGGTGTACGCAATCGCCTGGTCCATCCACCAATCGGCATCCGGGCCCCCGGGACCTAAGTGCCTGTGGAACAGCCACATCATCCCAGGCAGAAAGCCATCGCACCAATGCGTCCACGCTGGTCCGTCGTGCTTCCACTTGCCGTTCTTCGTATACATCGGATATAAACCGGCGTGCTGGCCGATCAGGCTTCGTACCTGTTGCTGCGCGAAGTCGAAGGAATCCTCAAACAACTGCCGGTCTGTCGAGAGTTCGAATTGAATCACTGTCTATTTTTCCTCGGATGGGGACTGGGTACGCCAAAACATCAACAGGCCGCGCGCCAGTTTGAAATTATCCCCACCTACAAAGAATACGCTGCCCGGAAGGTCGAGTTTCGGGACCCCAAGCCCG
>JANYCV010000227.1 GCA_025360145.1 Acidobacteriaceae bacterium | reverse complement strand
TCCGCGCGAGTAACGGCGTTCAAGTTTGGTCTGAAGACCGTGGTAATGCTGGTTGGAGTAAGAATCGAACGCGAAAATGCGCCCAAGCGTTTGAATTCCCTTATTTGGCGTGGAAGGATCGTAAAATTGCTGCACCGGCCGCCGGGCCTGAAAGTTGGTATCGGGCGAGGGCAGGGCGCCATTGAAGTTCTCATACGAGTTGGCGGAATGGGTCGTTTTGCTGCCGACGTAACCAACGGTAAGCGACATGGAGCCGGGTAGTTCGCGCTGAATGTCGAAGCTCCATTGCCAGACGTCGCGTTCTTGACGGTCTGGTTCCAGGCGCCAAACGCTAACAGGAGGCGTGGCGACGTTTCCGCTAAACGGATCATCGAGAGTCAGGATCGGCAGACCTGGGCGGAAGCGGCGCGCGGGCGAGCCTGAAACCGCATCCGTGACAGAATCGTACTGCTGAAAACCGGATAGCGGCGGCATCAGATTGGCGGTGCTGATTTGAACGAAATGCTGGGGACTGGTGTATTGTCCGGCTCCAGTGCGGATTACCCATTTGGGGCCGGGACGGTAAGCGATGCCCAGGCGCGGCTGCCAAAAGGGCGCCACCTGCTTCCACAACTTCTGTTTGCCTTCGGCGGATTCAACAGCCGGAAAGAGCGTCGGGATCTGCCCTGCGGGTGCGGTGTAGGGGCGTTCCAGGCTGACGGTGCGCACGTGGCCCAGCAGATCGTACGGATTGCCCATGTAGTCGAAGCGGAGGCCGGCGGTGACAGTCAGATTGCGCGCAACCCTCCATTCGTCGGTGACATAAGCGCCCACGCGCCGCGAGCGCATGTTGACCGATGGATAACCTTCCGCCGTCTGCGTGCGGGTTGGATAGCCGAGCAGAAAAGAAGCAAAGTCGAGACCGCTCTCGTTCGGGGAAAAGCTCAGCGCCCCGCGCGTCAGGTTGGCGGCGCGGCGGTCCATCGCGGCATGGACGACAAGGATCCCGGTTTTTAGCGAGTGCTTGCCACGGATCACCGAAAGGTTATCGGCGATTTGGTAGCTGTAGGTATCGTCTGTGCGTCCGTTGGAATCGCCGATGGTGAAGCCAATCCCGGGGATGCCCGTTTCAGCGGGCGTGAACTTTCGGTTGTTGTCCCCCGCTACGCGGAATTTACCGATACCGAGCGTGTCCACGTCGAAGGTTGAATTGGAACGGGGGTTGATGTAGTTGTCGCCCCAGTTGTTCACACCGAATCGAAATTCATGAAGGACGTTCGCGCTGAATGTGTGTATCCATTGCGTCGCAATATTGTAGGCGTCGGAGTATCGATCTTCGGGAAAATTCGGGTTGATCTGATTGGCCTGCCATTTGGACTTGTCGAGAGCGAACCGTCCGAAGACTTTATCCTTGCTCGAGAAGTTATGATCCACCCGGCCGAAATATTGACGAGCGCCGATAATACTCGGGATGGCACGGCTTACGGTGAAGTCCAGCGGATCCAGTTGCTGAAAGTCGGGGAGCGGAAGGTACTTATCGATCACACTCAATGCGCCTTTGTGGAGGCGCGAGGCAGGGATGATATTCCTATCGAACGGCAAACCAGCGATCGGATCGTAGATGACGATAGGCGCCCGGACCGGTCTGCCGGTGGCTGGATTATTGGGCGGATTCAAGAGACGCGAGAAATCGCCGCTCCGGAAGTCCTGGCTGGGCCACCAGGCTGTCGAGATGCTCTCCTGGGTCTGCTTGCGCTCCTCGTAATTAAATGACCAGAAGGTGCGGTTCTTGATGATGGGTCCGCTGACGAAGCCACCGAATTGGTTACGGCGAAGGCGGTCTTTCTTGAGGCGTCCCGCGCTGGCCGGACGTCCGAAATTGAGAAAGTAATTTTCAGCGTCAAAGTAATCGTTGCGGATGAACTCCCAGCCCGTACCATGAAATGCGTTAGTTCCGGTCTTGAGCGATATTTCGACGCGACCGCCGGAGCTTTGTCCAAACTCGGCAGAGTAGGTTCCGGTCTGTATCTTGAACTCTTCGACGGCATCGATTGAAGGCGTGAAGCTGGAAATATTGTAGAGAGGCGCGATAGATTCAACGCCATCGAGCGTAATACTCTGGTGCACCTCCCGCTGTCCGTTGGAGATGATCGACATTCCGCCACCGGGAATCGGGAAGCCCCCCTGGCCATCCGCACCACCGCTGCGACTGCCATATTGCACTCCGGGAACCATGGCTGCAAGGTGGATAAGGTTGCGGCCGTTCAGCGGAAGATCGGAAATGCGCTTGTTCTCGATCACCTGCCCAACGGTTGCACTTTCGGTTTCGAGCACCGCGCCGGAAGAAACCACTTCGACCGACTCAGTGACACTCCCGACGTCCAGTACAAAATCGACGCGGGCTTTCTGTTGAGTTTCGAGCTTGAGTTCCGTCACGGTTTGGGAGCGGAATCCTTGCATTTCGGCATGTACGGTGTACTGGCCTATCTCAAGCAGGGGGAAGGCATACTCGCCGGTTTGATCCGTGGTTTTAGTGAGACTCAGGCCCGTGGCCACACGCTTGATGGTGATGGCCGCCCCTGATAGAACGGCCCCTGAGGAGTCTTTTACCAGGCCTAGGATTTCTGTTGCCGTGGTTTGCGCGTAGAGAGCGGACACGCAAAAAAGTGAAGAAAACAGAACCGGTGAATGCCGGTTTTTGAATGTGAGAAATCGAGTAGACAAAACAAAACCTCCGGGGAATTTCATCAAGTATACTCGCTCTATACAATTAGTCAACGGCATTCCAACGGGAAACTTATGATCGAATCCAGCTATTGGGACCGAACCGACACCTTTGCAGAGAAGATGAAGTTGCTGGAGGCTGCCTGGAAGCGCAAAGACTTCCGTCTGGCGCGGGCCCTGGCTCACTCTTTACGCAACACCGCCATTCAGGCGCAATCGGAAGAACAGATCTCCGGAAATCCGTTTGCGGGGGCTATCCGGCGGGAAACAGTGGACTCGCTGCCTGCCTCATGGCGCGGGTGGGCACAAGGCTGGAAGCACTTTCAGGTAGTCGTGCTCGATGAAACGGTGGGACAGCAGAGGCCACCCGAACCGGTGGAGCTGACCCTGAGCGTTCCCGCCGGGGACGCCGCTTCGCTTGGACGGGAGGTGCGCGTCGCGCGCGTTGCCGGAGGGCACTTGCGCGAAGTTCCGTGCCAGGTGTATGGCGAAGTTCGCCGTGGGCAGGAGCGGTTTTGCCAGGTGCTGATCCTAGCTACCGGGGCGGCCCATCAACGCCAGACTTATCTCATCCTCTACGGCAATCCCGACGCCGAACTTCCGCAGTATCCCACCGACCTTGAAACACGCGGCGAGGGTTTCGCACTCGACATTGAAAACGATTTCTTCCGTGCGTCGCTCTCGCGCCAGATGGGCCAGTTGGAGCGGCTCACAATCAAACGCGAGCACGGGCTGGAACTGTTCGCGGGCGGCGAAGGGCACGGCGAACCCCCGGGTATCGATTGGGCACACGACTACGTGACCTCAGGCAAGATGCAGAAGATGCGGATCACCTTGTGGGAGTCGTGCCCCGATTATGAAGTGGTTCGCGGCCCGCTCTGCACAATGGTCCGCCGCTGGGGCTTTCCTTATTCGCCGGTGCATCCCGTCTTTTCTCCGGCACGGATCAATGTGGATGTTGAATACCGCTTCTACGCCGGCCTACCCTGGTTTCATAAAATCGGCACGATGACGGCAGTGAAGGATGTCGAAATTGAAGCCTTGCGTGACGATGAGTGGGTGTTCTCCGGACAATCTTTCACTGACATTATTTGGATGGGTCCAGATGGAAAGCTCCGCACCGGAGCGATAGATCCTAAGTTAGAAGACAATGTCTGGGCAATCGGATTTTGCAACGAAGCGAGTAAGGATTCGTTTGTCGCGTTGTTTCTCGAACACCGCGCCGAGGGTCTGCCCTGGTTGAAACATTCTGCCGCCCCCATGATGTTTTACCGCTGGCATGGCCACGTATGGAGCCGCTATCCGCTGCCGGGCAAAGACGTTCCGGCCGGAGCCGTACTGCACCAGAAAAATGCCTACGCGGCGATCCCGTATAGCGCGAAGGAGGGCCCGAAACTCTTGGAAGATTTGCGGCACCGCCTGGTGAACCCTTACTCGGTTTCCGCCGGGGAGTTGAACCGCGCGGTTGCCGCGAACGATCAACCCGGCCGGCTAGCCAGGCCCGGCGAGGCAGGCGACAGTCCGATTCCGAAGAAGCTGTTGTGGGAGGCGCTGCTGAACTGCAAAGACGAACAACTGTACGTGACCGATATCAATGTTGTCGATTTAGGCTTGGTCTACGATATACGAGTTCGCGGGGATGTGGTGCATGTTGTGATGACCATGCCGCATCGGGGACGGCCGCGGCTCGGCTACTTTACGTATGGCTCTGGAGGGAACACTACGCCGGTTCGCCAAGAACTGATGAAAGTTCCGGGAGTGAGAAGGGTGGTGGTGGAGCAGACCTGGGAGCCCGGATGGAACTCGAACCGGCTCACCCCATCGGGCCGGAAAAAGCTTGGGCTCGATACGTAGGGCGCGAGTAGCTTACTCACTATCGGAACAAGAGTGCATGAAGATTCGCGACTGAGAATTCACGCTCCTATTTTTTTTGGCCCGCGCGCCGGCGATGCTGCGCTGCAGGTGGAAGCAATCGCAGGGTCCGGCGTTCATTCGGACCCACTGCGCTTTCAGTACTTCACCGTTTATTGCATCCACCCGTTGGCAGTCACGGTTATTTCTCGTTCCGTATCAGTGCTTCCGTATCGCCATTAGCCATCACGAAGCGACCGGCTGCAATGGCGTCCGCTTGAAGTGCATCTGCAGTTTGGCGCTGGTGCGGCTTGACCACTGCTTACACCTAAACAACGGCAGTTCACCGGCCATCAACGGCGTAACCCGCTCATCGCCACGCTATTGCTTGGATGGGGTTGTCACCCGGACAGTGGAGCGCGGAGCAGTTTGAATCCGTGCCGATTAAAGTGCTTGCCGGGTCGGGCTAT
>JANYCV010000222.1 GCA_025360145.1 Acidobacteriaceae bacterium | reverse complement strand
GCCGCGCGATAGCCGAAATCGTCGGTCGCACCGTAGACCGTGCCGCCCTTGATGCCGCCTCCGGCCAGCGCGATGCTGTAACCGTATGAGTTGTGATCGCGGCCGAAATGAACTTTAGTGGTGGAACCGTTCTCGACGGCCGGCGTACGCCCGAACTCCGTGCCAAACACCACTAGCGTGTCGCGCAGCATGTCGCGTTCCTTCAAATCTTCGATCAGCGAAGCGACGCCAGGGTCCGTGTTGGATGCCAGACGCTTGTGGACCATGATGTCTTCGTGGCTGTCCCAAGGCTGCGAATTGCCGTAGTAGACCTGCACCATGCGCACTCCGCGTTCCACAAGCCGGCGGGCAAGCAGACAGCTCCGGCCAAATTCGGTGTCGCCATAGCGGGCTAGCGTTTCCGGCTTTTCCTTGCGGATGTCGAAGGCGTCCGGGGCTTCGGTCTGCATGCGGAACGCGGTCTCCATGGCTTCAATGGACGCCTCAAGCTGCGTGTCGCCGGAGCGGGCGGCGAGATGGTCCCGGTTGAGCGCGGCCAGCAAATCGACCTGCCGGCGTTGCGATTGCGGCGGTTCCTGCGCCTTCACGTTTCGGATCAATTTGTACGGATCGGCCTCGGTGTTCTTCAGGAATGTCCCTTGAAAAACGGCGGGCAGAAAGGCGGAAGACCACAAGGGCGAGCCCACCACCGGCATTCCGGGGCAGAGAACTACGAAGCCGGGCAGGTTGCGGCTTTCCGATCCCAGCCCGTACATCAGCCAACTGCCCAGGCTGGGGCGGCCGGGTTGAATGGCTCCGGTGTTGAACATGAAAAGCGATGGTTCATGGTTCGGGACTTCGGTCCACATGGAGCGGATGACGCAGAACTCATCCATCAGCCCGCCGATACGGGGAAACAGTTCAGAGACTTCCGTCCCGCACTGTCCGCCCTTCCGAAAGGCGAACGGAGACGCGAACAGATTACCGGTGGATCGCTCTGTTTTAGGCGCACCACCGGGCATGGTGTGCCCATTGTACTTCGAGAGCATCGGCTTCGGATCCAGCGTGTCCACATGGGACATACCGCCGTTCATCACCAGATAAATGATACGCTTCGCCTTCGCCGGGAAATGGGTCGGCTTGGGCGCAAACGGGGCGGCCTCGGCTTGCAATAACTGCGAGAGCGCCAGCATTCCGAAGCCACCCGCCATACGTTCCAGTGCCTGACGGCGCGTCCAACGCGGGTGAATCGTACTGGGAATGTGGAAGGATTCAGTCGACATAGGCGAACTCATTGGAGCTTAGCAGTACCTTTGCGTATTGATTCCAGCGGGTGCTGCCGGCCTGTTTCAGAAAGGCCCGGCCCAGCCGGCGATCCTGGGCGCTGGGCAGGCGTTGGAATAGCAGACGGTAGGCAGCGTCAATTCCCTTGTCCTCGCTTCGCTTACGGATGCGTTTTGCCAGTGCGTCCGAACGCTGCGCGACGGTATCTGAGTTCAGGAAAAAGAGCTTCTGCAGCGGGACGTTCGTTACCACTCGCTGCTCGCAGGTTACCGAGGCGGCGGGCAGATCGAACAGCGACACGGTTTCGTCCTGCTGGAAGCGGCTGGTCTTGGCATACAGCGTGCGGCGATGAAACGCCGCCGACAGCGTTTTCGATTCGCCGCCGATGGTGGGATCGAGTTCTCCGGAAACCGCCAACAGCGCATCCAGAAGCGATTCAGCTTCCAGACGCCTGCGGTTCTGGCGCCAGAGGTAGCGGTTGTCGGGGTCTAACTTTTCGTTCGCAGGGTTGGACACAGAGGAGCGCTGGTAGGCATCCGACAGCACGATCTCCCGAATGATTTCCTTGACGGAGAAATTGCGTTCGACCAAGCGGGCCGCGAGGAACTCGAGCAGTTCCGGAATCGCCGGGCGGTCGCCTACGCGGCCAAAATTGGAGGGTGTGCGCACGAGTCCCTGACCGAAGAGGACCAGCCAGATGCGGTTCACGGCCACTCGCGCGGCCAATGGATGATGGGCCACCGTGTCCGCAAGTTGAAGACGGCCGCTGCCTTGATTGAGCGGGATCGCTTTGCCTGCGGACAGAACTACCGGGAATTGACGGGGCACCACTTCACCCAACGCCTCCGGGTTGCCGCGAAGATTGAGGTTCAAATCCTGCGGTTCAAACTCTGCCGCGCCTTGCAGGTATGGATACTGCGGCGGCAGTGACTTTTTCAGTTCGTCGAATTTCTTCTTGAGCCGGAGGTATTCGGGGCGCAGATCCTTATCCAGCAGTTCCGCCGTGAGCTCGCCGTCGAATTTGAGGGGCGCCGTCTTTTCACCGAACGTGCGATTGAAGGCGACGAAGCGGTCGCGCTCCAGCGACTTGGAAGGGATGTAGGCGCCGGGATTGAAGTCTTCCTCAGACCGGTAGCCGCCGGGCAGAACGATGGTGCGGAAGACTTTGGGCTGCGTCTTCTTCGCGGCCTCCACCAGTTGGCGGTTCTCCTCGTCAAGAGCTTTTTTCTCAGCCTGTATCCCGGCGAGAAGCCGCTGGAACGATTCGGCCTCCGCGGCAGTTTTCTGGCCTTGGAACCAGCGGTTCAGAAAAGGGTGAAACTCTTCTGGTTTGGCGAGGTAGGTTTTCCAACGCTCCAGCACTTTCGGGTTGAGGCTCTGGCTTGAGGAAGGGCTGACGGTGTTCATCATATACACCGCGATCTGCGTGCTGAAGCGTTCAGCTTGCCGGGTAGATTGTTCGTCGAGAAATTTGTTCAACGCCTTCTCCGCGGCGTCTACTTCCTCTTTGCGCGCTTTCCACGCGACGACACTGGCTTCGCTGACAAGCGGATATTCTTTGTAGGCAGTGCTGGCGAATACCCCGGCCAGCGCATAGTAATCCTTGGCGGTGAATGGATCGTACTTGTGATCGTGGCAGCGCGCGCATGCCACGGTGACGCCGAGCATGCCGCGGGTCACCATATCGACGCGGTCGTGACGTTCATCGGCGCGCGATTGCGGTGGCTGGGCGATTCCGTAATACCAGGGGCCAAGGCCCAGCAGGCCTGTGGCGGGCAGAAGCGATACGTCGTTCATCAGGTCGCCGGCCAGTTGTGCCTTGAGGAATCGATCATAAGGCAGATCCTGATTGAAGGCTTGCACCACCCAGTCGCGGTAGCGCCATGCGTTTGCGTAGGGCTGCACCGCAGTGCCGCTGAAATCGTCTTCGCCGTACCGGGCGACGTCCAGCCAGTGGCGTCCCCATTTTTCACCGAAGTGGGGAGATGCGAGAAGTTTTGAGACAAGGCGCGCCAGCCATTCGGGAGCGCTATCTTCGAATGCGACTGCGAATTCTTTTTCGCTTGGCGGCAGACCCGTCAGATCGAAGTAGATTCGCCGGACTATCGTGCGCTTGTCTGCGCGGGTGTTGGCCTGGAGCGATTGGGCTTGCTGCGCTTTAGAGACCAAACCATCGATCGTCTCATCGGATCGATTGGAACGCAGCGGCAGGAATGACCAGTGAGTCGCGTTCTCATTCCACGGGGCGCCCTCCGTGATCCATGTTTCAATCGTCCGCAATTCCTCCGCGTCCAGTTGGACTCCGGGAGGCATCGGTTTTACGCCGGGCTGGGTGTGGGCCACCGCTTGATAGAGACGGCTGCTTGCTGCATTGCCCGGGATTAAAGCAGTGCCCGAGTTACCGCCCTTCAGGATGCCTTGGCGGGAATCGAGACGCAGTCCACCCAGGGCCGTTTGCGCGTGACACGCCCAGCACCGGGAAGCGAGTACTTTACGAGCCGCTTCCTCGGTGGAAGCTTGGGTTGTTAATGCCGTGAGTAGGATTAACAGAATCGGCTGCCAGCGCATTTACAAAACCTCTTACCTACGGCTTCGATTTTACGTCAGGCCTGGCGTCAGGGACGAAGCCGTCGCGATTCGGCATTTTCACTTGCAGAATCGACTTCTCGTTTAGCTCCAGTGTCTCTGTAATCACTCCGCTCTTAAACAGCAGGAATGCCGATACAGCATAGACGTCGTCTATTGGCAGCGTGCGCGGATTATCGTACGGCATCGCGCGGTGGACGTAGTCGATCAGAGTGGTCGCGTAAGGCCAGTAACTGCCCACGGTTTTTAGCGGTTTATCGGATTTCAGACTGCCCACGCCGCCCGCGAGTGCAGGATATTGGCCTGGCCGGCCTTCGGCGTTGTCGTTGTGGCAAACCGCGCATTTCTCTTTATAAACAGTCTTGCCGCGGGCTGCGTCGCCTTTGCCGCCAGGCAGGCCCGCGCCCGATGGAAGCACCGTCAGATCCTTGGCTTTGATTTCTGTTTCGGTTGCCGGGCGTCCCACGTTTTGGGCTTGGGTCACCGCGCAAAATAAGAGTGCCGCGGCAATTCTATACATGCGTCACGCTTCCGTCTTCCTTCACATGCCAGGTCTTGATCGCGTTGCAATGGTAGGTGCTTCGATAGCCACGCACGGCGTTCAACGCTTCTATAGTTGGCTGAGTGTATCCGGTTTCATCGGTGCAGCGTGATTGCAGAGCTGCGGCCTTGCCAGCCCATTGCCAGGGCAACCGGAATCGCGTAATCGCCTTTGAGAGAACTGGAGTCTGTAGTTCGGCGTCGGTCCAGGTTTGGCCGTTGTCGACGGAGACTTCCACTCGCTGGATCTTTCCTTTGCCCGACCATGCAACGCCCGTAACCTCATACGGACCGGGACCGTAGGCAAGCTTCTGTCCACCCGCGGGGCGCGTGATAATCGACTTCGCCTCCATGACGAAGGTGAACATTTGCGCCTTGCCATCCGGCATCAGATCGGTATAGTGCGCCGTCTCATCTCTGGTCATGGCGGGTTGATCTACTACGTGGAGGCGATGTAGCCACTTCACATTGATGTTGCCTTCCCAACCGGGAACTACCAGCCTCACAGGGTAACCCTGCTCCGGGCGGATGGCCTCGCCATTTTGTCCGTAGGCTACCAGGATGTCGTCCAGCGCCTTTTCCATTGGAATGCTGCGGGCCATCAGACAGGCGTCGGCGCCTTCGGCCACAACCCACTTCGCTTCCGGCTTTAGACGTGCTGCCTTCAGCAGAGTGGAGAGGGGAACGCCGGTCCATTCGCTGCAACTCAGCAGGCCGGCGGCTTTCTGCGGATCGGGTTGAGGATTACCCGCCAGTTCGCCGCCGCCGTTGCCCGAACATTCGATGAAGTAGATGCGGGAGACGGACGGAAACCGGCGCAGATCGTCCATGGTGAAGACCATCGGCTGTTCTACCATCCCATGCAGCAGGATCTCATGCTTGGCGCGATCAATGCTTGGCACGCCCGCATGATGCCGCTCGAAGTGCAATGAGGACGGGGTGATGATGCCGTCCAGATCCTGAAGCGGTGTGCGCGTGGCACCGGTCCCGGGAGTGATGGATTCCTTGACGTCGCGCGCCGCCTTCTCAAGCGGTGATCGCTCGCCATAGGCGCGCACTCCCGCGCCGATTTCGCTGGGCACGGTCTTCTTGCAGGCCGTCAATCCGGCGAGGCCCGCGCCCAGGGCCAGGAATCGGCGGCGGTTCTGTTTAGGTGCTTTCATCGAATTGAAAGCATCGTAACACAACGGGCATCCATGGCTCGTCGCACCAGTTAGCCCTAAGAAGTATTTTCGGTTGTTGGCTACGCTTCCAAACGGCTTAGGCTCTGCGGTATATGCGTTTTACGTCCAGGTGTCTCCGGGAGAAGGGGATCACTCTACCCTTGCCGACTAGGCAGGATCGTTATCACTTTCCGGTAACGGGACTCTTCGGGCGGAACCCGCTCTGCTTCCGAGTAGCGCGTGACCGAGGATGCATAAGGCTTCACAGAACCAATGCGGTCGACGCTAAAAGAATTTGAGGAAGGAATTCTAAAATACTGAAGTTTGCACTTGACTATCTAGCCCAAGCCGCTAATACTGAAGTCACCGCTTCAGTATTAGCGGAAAGGAGACTCAATGCAACAGCCATCCGCAGTCCACGACACATTTGTCATCGAGCGCCATTTTCAAAAGACCCCCGAGAAAGTATTCGCTGCACTTTCCGAGCCGGCAAAGAGGCGGCGCTGGTTCGCAGAAGGAGATCACCATGATGTTGAAGAGTTCCAGAGCGATTTCCGGGTCGGAGGTGTTGAATTGCTTCGCTACCGGTTCAAGGCCGACGCCCCTGGTCCGGTAGCAGGGATGACGCTCACGAATGAGTCGCGCATTCAGGACATCGTTCCCGGCAGACGCATTGTGACCGCTTCTGCCATGAGCCTGGGTGACACGCGAATCTCTGCTTCACTGGTCACCTTGGAACTCCTCGCGAACGAGAATGGGACCGATCTCATCTGTACACATCAAGGCACGTTCTTTGAGGGTGCGGGCGATCCGAAGATGCGTGAGGCGGGCTGGCGTACGCTGCTCGACAAGTTGGCTTCCGAGTTGTCGGAGTAGCCGGGCGGTGAATAGCATGTTACTCGCGGTAGAAGCTTCAGAACTGCAAGCAGAATTGCAGGCGGTACTTGTTCCTCCGGTGGTGTACTCGGGCAAGTTCGTCCAGGCATACGGCAGAACCGTACCCAAAGATCAGGTGGGCGGGGATTTGGCGGATCTTGTTTCGCATGGGCAGGAAGTAACTGCTTATGTCATGGACGTTTCCGGGCACGGGCTCCGCGCCGGCGTGCTGATGGGTATGGCCAAGGCTGTGTTCCGGTATGGCCTGTTGCTCGGGCAGCCGCTCGAAAGACTTGTTTGTGATATCAACTCCGTCTTAGTTTCGATCAAGGAGCGGAATATGTATCTGACACTTGCGGCCCTGCGATTCACCGGCGCGGGCGAAGTGGAGTACATCGCCGCAGGACATCTCCCATTGCTGCAGTATCAGCGGCGCACCGGGTGCGTCATCCGCCATTCGATAAATCAGTTCCCAGTGGGCATGTTCGCCGGGGTGCATTATGT
Organism: Acidobacteriaceae bacterium; assembly: GCA_025360145.1. Taxonomy (GTDB): domain Bacteria; phylum Acidobacteriota; class Terriglobia; order Bryobacterales; family Bryobacteraceae; genus JANXXV01. The sequence goes on along the minus strand of JANYCV010000222.1, from coordinate 1,657 downwards.
GAGCCAACGCGTGATGTGCGAGCCCGGTGACGTGTTCGCTCTCGTGACGGATGGTGTGGTGGAGACGGGCGAGGATACGGACGCGCATTGCGGACTGGAACACTTGGCTGGGCTACTGCAAGACTTTCCCGGCGTTCCATTGCCGGACATCATGGTCAGAATGCTTGCGGCAGCTACAGAAAGTGGTGAGCAGCAGGATGATGCAACGGTGCTGCTACTGCGCTGCTGTGAAAATGGGGCTGGTGACGTCCCGGCTGCCGAACTTGATCCTGCACGAACCCGGGAAGCAACCTGGCTGAAGTTGCTGGACGAACTGGCTGAGGAGTTGTCAGGCGAATGAATACCAGTCTTGACGCGAACCGTGTTCTTCAGGCGTTAGGAGATGCGACGCGGCGCGCGATTGTAGAAAGGCTGGCTCAGCAGCCTGCGTCCGTTTCGGCTCTCGCGGCACCGCTGAAAATCTCACTGACGGCCGTCACGCAACACTTACAGATGTTGGAGGAAACCGGCTTGGTTCACACGGAGAAAACAGGGCGGGTACGCACATGCCGGCTTGATCCCGCTGGATTCCAGGTCTTGGAGAACTGGCTTCGGAGCTGCCGCTCGGCTTGGGAGCGCAGACTGGATCGCCTAGACGACTTGCTTACGGAAGACGACCGATGATTCTTGTCTGGATTGTCGGCAATCAGGAGTTGGGCCTGCAAAACGGCGTTACCGGAAACTGGCCTGCGGCGGATAGATCCTCCCTAACGGCGCGTGTTTACCAATCCAGTCGGCCGCATAGCCGGCAACGCTTCATTGTGCTTGAAGTCGATTCGACTGAGCCAGGCGGACTACAACTTCGTGACATCGACCTTAACGATTTGCCCGATCCGGGTAAAATCAACGACGGTGGCTATTCGTGCCGCGATTCGCCGGAGAGTCGGCCAGTGATTTGAGGAGCGGGTGACCAGAGCCAGCTTACGGCCAGTAAAATTCTGCTGATACTGAACGTTCTGATCGCAAGAAAGAAGGACGTCGAACCCGGCCTGTTCGGCCGCATCAAGCAACGCGCCGTTCTCCAGTCCCTGCCATCCCAGTTGATCCGCCCGCACCACTTCGTGGCCCTGCAAAAACCTTGCAAGCGGAGCCGGGGTGTTAGCGTCGAACAGGATCTTCAAGCAACCGCCATGGGCTGCTCAAGGGAACCCATGGCAAAGACGAGAACCTGGTGCACCTGCTCTCGATTGACGGACGGAAACCACTCCAAAAACTCATCTATACTTGAGCCCCGATCCAGGTGCTCGAACAAGGCGGCGACTGGCAAGCGCGTGCCACGAAAGCACCATGTCCCGCCAAGCTTTCCGGGTGCCCGGTCCACGGCGCTGCAGAGACTCCAATCCATACAACTAGTTTATCGTCCCGCACGGGCTGTATGCTCGACGGCCGCCTGGTCATTCTAATTCGTGCATAAATTTCTAGAAGCTGGGTATGTGCTTCACTCAGGTAATTACTACGGCAGCAGCCCAGGTGGGGCGGTCCCCCTGGAAGGCGTCAATGCGCCAGCCACACGAAACGCTGCGAAACCGCACCCACTTGAGTCAAGCACCTACCCAGTAACCCTTATAGGATGCTCGAAATTAGCCGGGCCAGCCGCAGCCCCAAATTGCGGGTTTTC
>JANYCV010000221.1 GCA_025360145.1 Acidobacteriaceae bacterium | reverse complement strand
GGGATTGTTGTCCATCTGTTTCAATCCGCTGGTTTCGCTTCCCGAAGCGGAATTCACGCGCGAGGCGCTTAACAAACTGGAGTTCTTCGGCGTCATCGATTTCTTCCTCTCCGAAACAGCGCAGCACGCCGACGTAGTTCTTGCGGGCAGCTTGCAGGAAGAAGAAGAGGGCGTTACGTGCAGTGCGGAGGGACGCGTGATTCACATTCAGAAAGCCGTGGATCCACCCGCAAACGCACGCGGCGATTCGCAGATTATTTGTGAACTTGCCAAGCGGTTGGGGAAGGGCGAATTCTTTCCCTATCAATCGACAAGAGAAATTTTCGACGAACTCCGCGTGGCCTCGCGCGGCGGCATTGCCGACTACTACGGTATTACCTACGAAAAAATCGACGAGCAATTCGGCGTATTCTGGCCATGCCCCGAACTCGATCACCCCGGTACGCCACGGCTGTTCGAAGGCGGCGTGTCCTTCTACCCGGACGGAAAATGCCGCTTCCACGTTACTGAATGGCGCGAGAGTGGAGATCCGGTAGCGAACGACTTTCCCATTTATCTGACTACCGGCCGCGTCGTAAGCCAGTACCTCTCCGGTACGCAAACGCGACGCATCGGCGGGCTGGTGGACATCTATCCCGAACCGCGCGTGGAGATTCATCCGTTGCTGGCAGCCAAGAACAACATCGCGGATAAAGACTGGGTGACGATTACCACCCGCAGGAACGAGATGACGTTGCGTGCGATGGTGGTGAAGACCATCCGGCCCGACACCGTCTTTATCCCCTATCACTGGGCGAACAAACAGAGCGCGAATCTGCTGACTCACCGCACGCTGGATCCACGCAGCAAAATCCCGGAATACAAAGTGTCGGCCTGCCGCATTGCTAAATCCGCCACCGGAGGACACGCCTGATGTTCGGTTACGAGTTCTATGTGGACACGTCGCGCTGCATCGGCTGCCAGGCCTGCGTCGAAGCCTGCGAAGAGTGCGACACGCACCGCGGGGTATCGATGATCAATTTCGATTATATCGATCGCCCCGGCAGCATCGCCACCGCCGCGTTTGTATGCTTCCACTGCGAGGATCCTACGTGCGCGCAGGTATGCCCGGCGGACGCGATTAAGAAGGGTGTAGACGGCATAGTCCAGTCCGCGCTCAAGGCGCGCTGCATCGGCTGCTCCAATTGCGTGCTTGCTTGCCCGTTTGGGATTCCGAAGATATTTCCCGAATACCAGCAGATGATGAAGTGCGATATGTGCTACGACCGGACATCTGTTGGCAAGCGCACCATGTGCGCCACGGTGTGCCCCAGCCAGGCGCTGGCTTATGTCCGCCCGGAGGACATTGCCCGCGATCGCCGCGAGAAGCCGGTGAGCGAGTTCGTGTTTGGAAATGCGCGCGTCTCGACGAAGGTATTCATGATGGCGCCCGCCGGTCGCGACGAAATCGCTATCGACGTAACGGACTACATGTGGCACGGAGAGCCGTCATGAAAACAGATCCCGTAGAGAGGAAGCCGCTTTGGAGAGAGGAGTTCTCCATCTTCAAAGCCGACGAAAAGTACGTCAGCAGGCGGCAGTTGACGAAGTTTCTCACATTGACGAGTCTGGGAATGTTCGCCGGCAACATCTGGATTCTGGCCAAGTCCTGGATGTACAAGGAGCCTTCATACCCGGTCAAAGCAGTGGCGAAGGTGGCCGAGATTCCGGTGGGCGGCGTCAAACTGTTTCAGTACCCGGGACCGGAAGATCAGTGTATCCTGGTGCGCACCGCTGAGGATGCCTACGTCGCCTATAGCCAGAAATGTACGCACCTCTCCTGCGCCGTTTTCTATTCCAAGGAAAATAATCGGATCGAGTGCCCGTGCCACGAGGGCTACTTCTCCATAAAGGATGGTTCCGTGCTGCAAGGTCCGCCGACGCGTCCGCTGCCCCGCGTGGTGTTAGAGCGCAGAGGGCCGGAATTGATTGCGATTCGGATGCAGCAGGAGCCCGAGGGATAAATGGAAGACCACAATTCAGAACGGAGCCAGCACCTCACGATGATCGACGGAGCGATGGCGCTCATCTTCGTGCTTCTCACTGTTCAAGTCTGGCTGCTATCGGCGACGCTCGACACATTCCTCGCCGGACACCGGGAAGCGGCGCTGCCTGGCGCCATCGTCTCCGGTCTGCTGTTCCTTGGTTGCGCGGTGCTCTATCGGTTCATCACCCGCGCTGAGAGACGAAGCGGCTGATGCTTACTTCAGATGCACCGGCTGCGTGAATGCTCCATTCCCCGCCGAGTCCCAAACTGCGAAACGAACCCATTTCTTGCCAGAGGCGTCAAATGGAATGCGGAATTTGTGACTGGCGAACGGCGCCTTGTCCGACAAGCTGATTACCTCACGCTCCACCTTTTTTCCATCGCTCCATACCAACTCGGCGAACTCCGGCGGGAACGTCCACTCCGCTTCGGCGGTGAAGGTGCGCTTTGCCCCAGACCCTTCGATCCCCGAATTTCGCAGCAGCACTTCTCCGCTGGTCACGAAGTAGTCGCCCGCCCGCATGGCGTCCAGCACCGGCGTCCACCCGTTGTCATACTTGGGCACACTATCCAGTTTCACGTAGTTCACAATTAGCTGAGGATATGTTTCGTCGTCCGCGTACTTCATATATGTGTCGCCCTCGGCGATCATGTATTTCGGACCCGCCCAGTTATTCATGTCGTCGAGCAGACCGAAGCAGCGCGCCTCGCATAACCGCTTCTCAGACAGATCGACGTCAACGATTGATACGAGCCGCCAAGAAAGCGTTCGCTTTGGAAGAAGTCTTTGTCCTTGATCACATCCGGGTATCCGGTGGAGCCCTTCGTTCGCGGATGCGTCTGCCAGACCAATCCCTTCTCTTGATTTAGAAGGTCCAGCTCGTTCGGCGCGGTGGTGGTGTGATACACCTTGCCGTACGGCGCAAGAGTCTCGGTGAAAGGCTGTCCCGCGGGCCCCTTCGCCGGTTCCTTCAGGTGGGTGAAGTACAACGGTTTCGGGAATACAAACATGTAGTGGCCGCCGAAGTTGGCGTCGGGCTCTTCGCCCGGAATCAACAGGAAATCGCGGTCGGAAAAGCGGCGCGTGCCTTCGAAGTACACTTTCTGTTCGTCCAGCCGGAGCTTCCCGGTGTCGTTGGGATGCGAGTCGGAATGGAAGTCGGCCAGGATAGCGATGTTGATTCCCAGATCGCGAATCACCGGCAGCCATGTCGGCTGGAAGTCCATGGTTCCCACATCGGTGAGCTGTTCGTTGAAATGAAAATGGAAGTGGCTGATCAGCACTTTGTATCCGGGGAGCGGCTTGTAGACATCGTCGTGCGTGAACGCCATTACCGACTGCTGTGTGGCCCGGCTAGCCTCGGGGCTTAAGTAGAAGTAGACGGGCATGCGCTGCACCGTTCCCGGCGGCGCATTGTACAAAGCAAAGTTGTTGAGGTGTCCGCGCGATTCGCCCACGCGCCGGGTCCAAACCTCGTCCGTTACTCCCCATGGTTTCGCGCCCACTTCCCGATCCGGCTGGCGCGCTCCAATCGAAAAGGATTGCTCGCTGTCTTTCCGGTAATACACATAGCCCAGATTCGTTTCAATTTCGCGCGACCAGAAGAACTTGTGCGATGGCGGAAGGACTGCCAGCGACCCACCCTTCGTTTCCAGAATCGCCAGTCGATTGCGCGCCTGCAGACCCACCGGTTCCAGATTCACTGATCCACCAAACGCGTATTGCTGCCAGCCGCGCGCCGTATCGCGCCATACCACTTTCGTATCGTCGGAGATGGA
>JANYCV010000570.1 GCA_025360145.1 Acidobacteriaceae bacterium | reverse complement strand
CGAACTGGCCGGAGCCAGTCATCACCACGTTCATATCGACCTCCGCCTGCGAATCTTCTTCGTAGTTCAGATCGAGCATTACCTCGCCGCGAACCACGCCTACGCTGGTTGCCGCAACGAATTCCTTGATTGGAATCGTCTTGAGCTTGCCAAACGAAACCAGTTTCCGCAGCGCAATTACAAGGGCAACGTAGGCGCCGGTGATGGAGGCGGTACGGGTGCCGCCATCGGCCTGTAGTACGTCGCAGTCGATGATGATGCTCCGCTCGCCCAGCGCCTGCAGGTCCACCACGGTGCGCAAGGAACGGCCGATCAGCCGCTGAATCTCCAGCGTGCGTCCGGTGGGGCGGCCTTTCACAACCTCGCGCGGCGTGCGCGTTGCGGTGGCTCGCGGAAGCATGGAATATTCCGCCGTCACCCAGCCCTTGCCTGTGCCGCGCAGGAACTGCGGAACGGTTTCTTCAATGGAAGCAACACACAGAACGCGCGTATTTCCAACTTCGATAATGGCTGAACCTTCGGCTGTGAGCAGATAATCCGTAATCAGCCGGACCGGGCGCATTTCACCGGCTTCGCGGTTTTCTCGTCTGTTGGTTAATTTTTGCAATGGGAACTCAATTCGCTTTCATGCCATAGTAAAACACCACGGCGACTAGCAGGAATCCTATGAAAATCAGTACCAGGCACGGGATGGCGCCTTGCGCTCTTGGAGAGATGCCGCGTTTTTTTCCGCGTGCCAGTTTATATTTACCCACACCGTCGATCGTATCATTGCGCCTTGCGGCCGCGTAAGAAAACGGATGTTTGATGAAAGAATTCGTCTAAGGCAGTTAAGGTGGCTGCCTCCAAATCCTTCAGCGTGATGGCAACCACGAATCGTCCGCGCTCGGCGAGAGCCATCTGGGTAGCCAGAAACTGAGCGCGATGGTAGTCGGCGGTGTAGCCCACGTCCGCGATCCGGGCGGGCTTTTCAGACAGCAATACGGTGGAAAGCGCCTTACCGTGGCCGATGACCATTTCATGATAGGAGTGATTCATGGCGGGCCCTTCATAGACATCGGCCGGCATTTTCAGTGTGGCCCGGAACACGCGTTCGGCGGCGCGGTTCAGAGCCTTGCGGACAGCCCGGCCCTGCGGACTGTATCGAGTGTCCCCGAAGAAAGTCAATTCGCCGTACTGCATCGTTTGGCCGCTCGCCAGTGCCTTCAGGATTGCGGCGTAGATAGCGGGCGCGCTATCGCCTTCGGTGTTGACGCTTTCCGGCAGCCGGTCGAAGTGAAGCGTCAGCGCGCTTCGCCATTTCGCACGGCGCGGCGAGGTTTGCATGCCCGTCCATTCCTGCGTTTTTCCTATTCCGCCCAATTGTTGCGATTCCGCGTGCAGACGATTCGTAATCGCCTTGTACAACTCAACACTCGGCTGGGTGACGAAGTTCATCTTTTGCAGGAACCCGATGCCGAACACCGCATAGTGAATGAACTGCATGTAGGCCGAAAGCTCCGGCTTTGAGACCGTGACCACCGCAACTGGATAGCCTGCCCGGCGCAGCGCAGCCACCTTCTTCGCTTCCTCATGCACCGTGCCTTTGATCTGCACCGCCAGGAAACAGCGGTCCTGCGAGCCATCCTTCGGCGAACGGTAATTGGCTAGCTTCGGCCGCTCATCGATCACGATCTTCAATCCGAAATCTTCGCTCTTCCCCAGGCTCTCTTCAAAATCCTGCTTAGTCCAAAGGGCCGCGCCGGCCCATGCCTTCGGCAGCAGCAGCGTCACTTTGTTCCGGCCGGCCACTGCCTGCGTATTCAGGAAGGACGAGAGCCGCCAAGCCGTTTGGATGTCGCTCCCGGTCAACACGGCAGCTTCGATCCACGCCTTCAGGTCTACGCCGGAAAGTCCAAGCGGATAGAGGCTGCCGCGGGTAAGCGGAGCGCTGTGGCGTCCGGCGGTGCTGTTTCCGTTATCGAGTTGCAATTCAATCTTGCGATAACCCTGGCGCTTGCCGAACTGATCCAGCAGAGAATCCGGCAGTGTCATGTAGACAAAATTAGCGCTGCCGTCCACTTTGCATTTCGCGTAAAGAGCCGAGAGTTTTTCAAGGTTGACCACCGGCTCGTAGGACGTCATCCCCATGGCCATTCCCACCACCAGCGTTCCCTTCAACACCTCCGCCATCGACTTTCCGGAGCGCTTCCCCATGTCTTCGAGGATGGACTTGAGCTTTGCCGGATCAGTTGAGTCCAGCACATAACAGCGCGGCCCGCGCTTCAACAGGCCCACCGCGTTGTACATCGATTTGTCTTCGGCGGATCCGCCCATGCCGGCCCAGATCAGGAACTTCAAGGGCACCTTATGGGCTGCACGAATGGCGCGCTTGATCTGGTCCAATTCCTGCCCGATCACCTCCGGCCATTCTTTATGCTGCTCGGCCTGCCAACTGAGGTTGAATACGCCATAGCTGTTCTTTGTGACTAATCCACTGCCGTCGATTTCCATGCCCAGATGAATCAGCGGGTTTTTTGCTGGGTCCAGTGCCGCCAACCCCTCACGGCGCGCGGCGGAATCCAGCAATTTCAGCTTCTCCAAAATGTCCTGTGTTTGGAAACTGCCGGCGGCGGCAATTGACGAAGGGGTGTCGTTATACAGGGTAAGAAGCACCATTTGGTTGTATCATAATGAGCTACTATGTCCCGCTTCGTATTCGCCTTCGCCGTGCTCTTCGCCGTTTCCTGCGGACAGAGAAATCCACTGAAAGAGATTCTGCCGATTCAGGTGCAGCGCGCCTGGACGCTTGAGGTAACCCGAGTTCTACCGAACGAAGAAGTTGCCGATGTGATCCGCCGAGCGGGATTGAAGCGCGCCTTGTTCGCCGAATACCGCGGCAATGGCCGCATCCGGGTGCGGGTATTCGACATGGGTAACGACGCCAGCGCGCTTGAAGTGCTACAGAGATGGCCGCCGTCGAATGGACCAGCATTCTACAAGGGGAAGTATTTCGTGCTAGGGGAGGCGAACGATGTAGACCGGGCTACGCTGTCCAGTTTTTTACAGGCACTCCAGCGCGATTTGAAATAAACGGCTTGGGACGACGCGCTGCTGCAAGATCTCGTCCAGAACCGCGCTAAGAAATGCTTTCTTCGGCTGAGGGGGAAATAGCGTGGTAGAGCGGGAGCTTGCGGCGGAGCACACCGACGGTATGGATAACGGAGAGGCGGTCTGGATCTTCGTCCACTTTGAGTGCGGATTCATGCATGAGACCGCGGATGGCAAAGTGCGCCATCATGACGCCGTAAAACTCTTGCCGCGCAGCACGATCCTGGAACCCCGCAGATAAGTCTTGAATCTAGTTCCCGGTCAAGATCAGACTAATAATGCTGCATTATTTTCAGGGCAAGGCCACGAAGAACCTGATGAGCGGTTAGTGTTGCTGCCAGCGTTAAACGTTTCGCGAGAGCAGCCGGCGCGAGCGTCAGGTCTTGGACGGGCAACCTAGCGGTGCATGCTGAAGAGCGAAGAAGAGGGACTGGAGTTCCTGCGGCCTTGGGCAGAACAAGCGCTCGCGGGTGATTCGCGGGACGGAATTTCCCAACCGGGTTTTCGAGTCTATGGGGGCAGTCGATAGTCAACTTGCCGCTAGCCCTGCCGCTGATGGCGGCAAATACCCAAGCACTGCGAAGCCTGACGGCTTGACCCTGGATACTTAGGCACATCTTGAAAGTGAATTAGAATTAGACGCGCGGCCGCGGTTCGTCGGGTAGACGGCTTCGCGCTGGAATTCCTCGAATCACCTTGCCGAGTTGCTGGCGCGCCAAGTCAAGCTCATAGGTGCTCTGCAGGTTCATCCAGAAATGGGCCGACGTGCCGAGATACTGGCCGAGGCGCAGGGCGGTATCGGCAGTAATATTCCGCTTTCCAGCCAAAATCTGGTAGAGCCGGTTCGGCGGTACCTGGATCACATCGGCCAGCCGCTTCGCGGAAAGACCAATTTCTTCCAACTCGTCACCGAGGATCTCTCCAGGGTGAATAGGTGTGCGTGGCATCGTTTTCTCCTTGTCGTCAGTGGTAGTCAACAATCTCAACATTCGACGGGCCGGGGTCATTCTTTGGCCACTTAAAACATATGCGCCACTGGTCGTTGATACGAATAGAATGCTGCCCCTTGCGGCCTCCTTTCAGGCCTTCCAAACGGTTGGAGTTGATCGCGGCAAGGTCGCCGAGGGACGCAGCCGCATCGAGAATCCGTAAACGCTTCTCGGCCTGCCGCCGGAACGGTTCCCACTGGCGGACCTTCTCTCCCGCCGCTAAACGCTCCGTGTCCCTGTCGCGGTAGCTGGTTATCATCCACTCTTACACATCATTATAGATGAGTGACGTCACACGTACACGATTCAGTGTCTTCGCTTCGTCGGCTTTGCTGCCGCGATTTAGCCACCGGTCAGAATATAGTAGTTAGTGCCACTCCTATGAAACGCAGAAACCTGCTTAAAAGCATGATCGCCGCACCGGCCTTGGCCGTGGTTCCAAAACCGGCGACCGCCCAAGCTCCCGCCTACGGCAATAAAGATTCCGGCGCGGGTTCCCCGGACAACTTCAATCTGCCCGTCACTGCGCCCGATGCCGTGGCTCAGCCCGGCCAGCTATTCTTCTCCAGCGATCAAATGGCTGCACTCGAACATCTGGGCGACCTTCTTGTTCCGCGCATCGGCGACCGTCCCGGCAGTAAGGAAACCAACGCGCCGAAGTTTCTGGAATTTCTGATATCGAAATCACCGCTGGATCGCCAGACGCTCTACAAGAACGGTCTGGACCATCTGAACAGCGAAGCCGCAAGAGGCTATCGCAAGTCATTCGCGACGCTTAATGCCGAAGAGGCAAAGCCTATTCTGAAATCGCTGGAAGACGCCTGGACCTACGCCGGCCCTTCCAGCCCGTTCGCACAATTCCTGCTGGCAGCGAAGGATGACGTTCTTCGCGCCTCCGTCAACTCGGGGGCATATGCCACTGCAATGGCCGCCAACACACGCGGTTCCAGCGGTATGAATTATTACTGGTTTCCGGTGGAATAGGAATAGAAGATGCCCAACGACAACCCAATCGTCATCATCGGATCAGGCGCCGCCGGCGGAATGGCCGCCTATATTCTCACCAAACTCGGCATCAAGTGCGTGATGCTGGAAGCGGGGCCGCTGCTGGACCTGGACCGCCACCGCGTTCTGAAGCCGGTCTCTGAACTTCCCTATCGCGGCTTCGGGCGTCCCGGCCAGTTTCCACATGTGGTCCAGG
>JANYCV010000552.1 GCA_025360145.1 Acidobacteriaceae bacterium | reverse complement strand
CCTGGACCGCGAACACATCACGATGCGCGAAGGCGATTCCCGCCGCGTGCTCTAGCGCCGCCGTCTTCGCCCGTTTACCCTAAAACTCCTACAACTGGTCGATCCGCGCCTTCAGTTCCTCCAGCGACAGATTCCCCGGATGAAACAAATTAACTATCCCCTTCCGATCAATCAAGACCAGCGTGGGCGTAGTACTTGCGCCATAGTTCCGAAAATTCTCTTCACTCACCGGCACCGGCATATCAAACAACGGATCGTAGAATTGTTTCCGGATCTTTTCGATGTAAACCAGCTCTTCTTCCGGCCCCACGTCGCGGCCGGCCTCCGCATAGCCGTAATGCTGCGTCGGCCCAATCACCACCAGCCCCTTAGCCGTGTACTGCTGCTTCAACTGCGCGATGATCTCCACCTCGCGCTTGCAGTCGCTGCACCAGTGAGCCCAGAAAAACAACAGCACCGGCTTGCCCTTCAGCGACGCCAGCGGCGGAGGCTTCGGCCCCAGAAACGTCTTCAGCTCCAGCGCCGGAGCGGGCTTGCCTTCCAGGCTCAACAGGTTCAGGTTCTTCTGAATGCGGGTGCGGATAGACGTATTCCGGTACGCCGCCAGTTCCTGCTGCAGATACTCAGTCGCCTCAGCGCGTTGTCCGCGCGCCGCCAGAGACTGCCCCTCCACCTCAATGGCTGCCCCCAGCGCGATCGCCAGGTCCGCATCCGGATTCGTATCCAACTTCGCCGTCTTCAATTGCGCCACGGCAAGCTTCTTCGTCGTCGCGGCATACTTCTCCGCCTGCTCGAACTTCTTCGCTGCCAGCGCCGCGCGGCCCAGCCAGGAATACGCGGCGATCATTTCATGCGTGACGCCCTTCTCGGCGCGGTACTTGGAAATCAGCGCTTCGGCCTGCGGAAAATTGCCGTTTGCAAGCGATGCGCGCACGTCCGCCACAATTCCGGCATAAGCGATCGAACAAAACGCCAGCAAAGTAATCAGCTTCATAGATTCAGCAGCCTTCTTGTATAGATCATGCTCGCCTCAACGTCTTCCCGCTCCTGTTGCGCCACGCGGTCTTTCGGCACGGGCGGTTGCGCCGGCCGTTGGGCGCCCCTCTCCACCAACGCCAGAAAGCGGCTGAACTCCCAAGCCGGAGTATGGCGGTACCCATCCCAAAACCTGGGCTCCAGATAAGGAAACGTCCGTGGCTGCGTCACAATAATTTCCAGCGAAAGCGCCTTGCCGGGGCACAGTTTTGCATACTTCCGGACATAGTCGTCAATGCCGATATTGCCCTCGCCCATCCGCACCCACTGCACCGCCGCGCCTTCCGGGACGCGCCAAACCGCAGTATCGCGGATGTGGCTGGTAAGCACGTACGGCGCCAGAATTTCCAGCGTCAGATGCGGATCTTCAATGGCCCAAAGCGGGTTCCCCGAATCCAGGCAGGCGCCCACAAAATCCTTGCCCGATTCATCGATCAGCATCTTCAACTCGCGGCCCTGCATATCGCCCGCGTGATTCTCAATGGCGATTTTCAAGTTGTGGTCCATCGCCTTGGAGCGGACCGCACGCAGTACCTTCGCCGCGTTCTCAATATGGGCTTCCATCGGTATCGCCCCGGTGCGGTCCGCCGATGTGCCCAGAAATGCCCGGACAATCTTCGACCCCACCATATTCGCCGCCGTGAACATTCGTTCCAGTTGCTGCTCCGCCGTTCCCTGCGTCGCGTCGAAGGCCTTTGACGACGGGCAGATCGACCGCATCCCGATCTCCACTTCAATCTCCAGCTTCTCGGCGTGGGCGCGAACCTTCTTCAGATTCGACTCTTCCAGATTCCCGATAAACCGGATCTCGGAAAAATGCACCACTTTCGCCCCTTGCTTAGCGGCATAATCCAGATACTCGAACGGCGTGTAGTTCGACGACCGGATGCTGAATAGATCGATTCCCAGTTTGATTGATGGCATGGCAGTTTGCGCCAGGGCGGCCGCGCCGGACCCAGCCAGAAACATTCGACGAAGCATCTGTCTATTATCCCCGCAAATCGCCGGCTAGGCGACACTCCTTACCGGCGCTACCAATTTATGCGGATACTATCCGTCCTAAACCCAACCATCACCTGCCTCTCGAACGCCGCCGGCCGGGCAATTTGAAAACGCCAACACTCTCGTCCGCAGCCTCTACGTCGCCAGTCGCGAAGGAGAACCCGGTGAGTCGCTAATGGTTCATCGAACATCATTGCGATCCTGATCGGCGTTCGCTGAGGCGGCCCCGCGTGCCGACTGCGTGATTCTCGATAGCGTGTCCCTTTGCAATTTATCTGGCGTAGAACTTTGCACGTTCTTCGAGGTACCGAGTCTTGGGAGCAGGGCGTTCGCGGCGGAGATCACTCTACCCTTGCCGCGCAGTTTTCCTCGTGTCAGTCATGGGTTCCCGGAGCGGGAAGCTAACCGTATGCCAAAACTCCTACTTCTTTTTCTCCGGAGGCGCCGGCAGCGGCAGGTCGGAGTTAAAAATGTCGACCACGGACTTCCACTTGCCGTCCGCCTGCTTTTTCCACACCTCCACCAGCTTGCCGTGGTCCGTCACTGGCTTGCCTTGGGAATCTTTCAGCGTCAACATATAAACGCCCATAACATAGGCCAGATCGCCGGAACGGGAGACCTCTACTTTACTTACCTGCCAGGACACAGCAACGTCCGGACCCAGAAGCGAGGCCCACACGGCGCGAATCGCCTGCTTGCCGGTGGCGATGGGGGCGTTAGGGGCCAGCAGCGAGGCGTCATCACTGTAATACGAGACTGTGCCCTCCAAGTCATTGGCCGCAGCCGTCTTTGACCATTTGGCGTCCAGATCTCGAATAGCGCTTTCATCCGCCGCCCGCGTGTCCGCCGGCGTCTGCTGGTTGCAGGCCGATGCAAGCAGCAGCAGCGCCAGACAGCCGCGGAAGCCCAGCTTGGATACTTGTCCTTTTTCGCAACTACTGGTCATTGATGAACCCCCCTGGTAAGGGATTCATGGTATCAGAGAACGAGTAACGGTGTATCCGCAACCCGCTCGATTATTGGCGTTTGACCGTTGCAAAAATGCATTGCGTTGCGGCGCTGCCATGGCGCCAGGTTTACGTAACAACCGGCTCCCGTCAGTCTGCTTCTCCCGGTTGTCGTTTATCGCTTCGGCGCGGTCAGCCGATTTCCCCAGGAATGCCCGGACTACTCTTCCACCCCACCGTATTCGCCGCCGTGAACATTCGTTCCATCTGCTGCCACGGTTCTCTGATCAGCGTCGAAGGCATGCCAGTTTGCGCTAGGGCGGCCGCGCTGGACCCAGCCAGAAACGTTCGACGAAGCATCTGCCTATTATCCCCGCAAATCGCCGGCGACGGAAACAAGACGCTCGGCAATTTCGGCACGCGTACCCTCGCCTTCCTCTACGGTTACGTTGAATCGCCCGCCGCTAGCGCGGCCGATCCGCTGCAGCGCCTGCTCACTCGGGGTCTTTTCAAAGTAAAAACTCAACGTCGCATTGAACTGCCGGGCAACAGCGGCCAGCGCGGCCGCACCGTCCAGGCTCCCCAGTTTCGGCGCAACCATCTGGGCCGCGCGTCCACTGGTCTTCAGCCAGTCCAATCGCTCCGCCAGTTGTTCGACACTCGTAGTCTCCAGGCTCGCGGCCAGGGAGAATTCGAAATCGAAACTCTTCGACGAGATCTGCGGCGCTTTCACCGTCTGGATGTAATCGAATATCTGATCCGCCGGTGCGGGGATGGAATACCGCGTGTAACAGGGGGCTTCCGAAACAGCCATCTTGGCCGCTTCTGCATCTTCTGGCAAAGTCAGACTCAGGTTGTAGCCTTCGCGCCATCCCGCGCGAATGGCCGCCCACAGCGCAGTGCAGTAAACCTCTTCCGCGGACGAACCCGCGGTAGCCGTCAGGGACGCCAGGTTCACCCCGTACTTCCGCGAAATCGTGCGGAACGCATCAAACGCCGCGGGAATGCCTGTCACCGGATTGCGAATGCTAACCGAGATAGCCGACTGCGCGCCTTGCGGTCTGGGGTAGAACGATCGGTCGATCTGGCCCGCGAATGTCCGGATGTTCTCGCGATCCGTCACCGCGAACGGAATTGCATTGACCACTATCTCCCGTCCACCACCGGGGCGCATTCGTCCAATCAAAATGGAATCGGGAAAGTGCGCGCTCGCCGGTGATGACGCAAGCGCCATGCGAAGCAACAGGCAAGCGGCGCCGGGCCCGGAGTTAGCATCCACTGCAATGTAGTAAGCCGACGAATGAACCGGGTCTTTCTGCAGCGATCCCAAAAACGGCGCCATGCCAGTGAGTTCCAGCGAACCCAGCCGTCCATTCAAACGGTTGCGAATATCGTCAGTCAGCGGACGGCCTTCCGCGTATTGGAAAATCAGATCGGCCAGCGCCGCCGCCTCACTGGGCTTTAACGGCAACTCGATGGGTACGCTGTTCACGGCGTTCTCCTAGAACTTCATCCCTCGCAGATACTCGCGGAATGGTCCACCGAGATCGTAACGCTTCAGTGCAAACTCGACGGTTGCTTTCAGAAAACCAAGCTTATCACCGGCATCGTAACGCGTGCCTTCGAACTTGTATCCGTAAATCGGACGGTTGCGCAGCAGGTGCTTCAGTCCGTCCGTCAGTTGAATCTCGCCGCCCGATCCCGGTTGCACCGCCTCGATGGACGTGAAGATTTCCGGCGTCAACACGTAACGGCCGATGATCGCCAGGTTCGATGGCGCATCCTCCGCCTTCGGCTTTTCCACCATGTTGCAGATGCGATACAGCCGGTCCTTTGCGCCGTTGTGCGCCACCGGTTCGGCATCCACCACGCCATAGGCGGAGATGCGATCCTTCGGCACTTCCATCAGCGCCACCACGGACGCGCCAAAGAATTCGTAGACGTCCAGCAGTTGCCGCATGCAGGGAATCTCAGCATCGATCACATCGTCCGATAGCACCACCGCAAACGGTTCGGGCCCAACCAGATCCTTGGCGCGCAGCACGGCGTGGCCCAACCCCAGGGCCTCTTTCTGCCGCACATACGCGATATCGATCATGTCCGAAACGCCGCGTACCGATGCCAGCAGATCTTTCTGTCCGCGCGATTCCAGCAGATGTTCCAGTTCAAAACTCACATCGAAATGATCTTCAATTGCTGATTTCCCGCGGCCCGTAACGATAATAATGTTTTGAATTCCAGAGTGGATTACTTCCTCAACTCCATACTGGATGAGGGGTTTGTCCACCAGCGGCAGCATTTCTTTGGGTTGCGCCTTCGTCGCGGGCAGAAACCGTGTTCCCAATCCCGCTGCGGGGAAGACCGCCTTTCGCACCTTCGGTATCATCCCCTCCATTGTATGGGACATGCAAGTTGATATACCTTATTTGCATGTCCGCCGATCGTAGACAGCTTGCCGAGCAGCTCTTCCAGAAAGCCTACATGCTGCAGATGGAGGGCGACCTCGACCGCGCCGTCGAACTGTACCAGGAGTCCATCGATCTTTGTCCCACTGCGGAGGCTTACACGTTCCTCGGCTGGACCTATCGTTTTCAAGGCCGCCTCAACGATGCAATCGCCGAGTGCAGGAAAGCCATCGACGTGGACCCCAGCTTTGGAAATCCCTACAACGACATCGGCGCCTACCTGATTGAACAGGGCAAGCACGAGGAAGCGATTCCGTGGCTCGTCCAGGCCACCGAGAGCGAGCGATATGAGTCGTACCACTATCCCTGGTACAACCTCGGCCGCGCCCATGTGGCGCTCGAAGCCTACAACCGCGCTCGCGAGTGCTTCACCAAAGCGCTCATTATTCAACCCGATTACCGGCTGGCCGAAGATGCGCTGGAAAAGGTTCGGATGCTATTGCAGTGAGGGCCTTACGCTTTCCCATATTGTCGGCACGTATCTTCCGGCATCGGCCTTCACCGGCGCCTCGCCAAGCGCAATGGACTTCTCGCAAGTCCGGATCGCCGCCGCGCGATTCCCCGCAATCGGATAACGGTCCGCCAGCCGCTCCATAATGCCAATGGATTTACTGAACGCCGCCAGAGCCTTGGGGTTATCTCCGTCCTCTGGAATCAGATTTTCCACGCGCATCAACGCGATAGCGTAGCCGCTCAGCTCGCGCCGGTCTGAAGCATCCGCGCCGGAAAGCGCCTCGGCAATCGTCACTGCCTTCTGATAATTCGTGGGTGCCGTGGCAAGATCTCCGGAGCGCACCAGCAGAGACCCGGCGTTGGAGCAGGCGGCCGGGATGTCCATCAGCACTGCGCTCTCCGAAGGCGAGGCCGCGGCAAGAGGTTCATAGAGGCTCAGCGCCTCGCTGTTGGTTTCGAGCGCACCCGCGCCAGGTCTTTCTTGGTGGCTCGTCCGGGGAATCCGTGGGTGGATTAAGTTTTGCTGAGCTGTCCGATCCGGAAGCGGCGGAGTTTGCGACAGGTGGACTGCAAAGAGTTTTGCCGCTCCTCTGAATCGCAGTGATGGAGGAGTGGTCCATCGTTTT
>JANYCV010000499.1 GCA_025360145.1 Acidobacteriaceae bacterium | reverse complement strand
TTCCGGTTCAGGAAGTCGAACATGTTGTGCCGTGCCGGGTTGACGCCGGTGGCGAACGTGGACCAAGCCACTGGAGACAGCGGAGGGAACGTGGTCCGCAGCCGCTTAAATCCGCCCATTGCGGCGATTTTAGCGAAGTTGGGCAGCTTGCCTTCGGCCATGAACTTTTCGGTGAGCGTGGGGTCTAGTCCGTCGAGGCCGAGGAAGATCAGCTTCTTGATTTTGGCCAGCTTGTAGTACTTGCGCATGACGATCATGCGCCACAACATGCGAAACGGCCATGTCAGCAGCGACACCATGCTAAGGAAGAAGCCGCCCAGCAAGGTGAGGAACGATCCAAGGAACGCGAAACCGGCTCCGGGGCCGATGTAGGCGAAGTCCACCGCGTGCGAATGGGAATGTGGAAGAGCGAGTACGAAGACAAGCAGCAGACCTGCGCCCACCGCTTTCCGGGTGTTCAATTTCACCTGAGCAGACCTTCGACGAACGGGACTTCGAACACTTTGTCGTGATGGATCGGGCCGTGCCCGAAGTAACCACCCTCGCCGAAGCATTCGCCATGGTCCGCGGTGATTGTAATCCAGGTGTTCTTGGGGACGATGTCGAACATCTCCTCTACTACTTTATCGAGATGCTTCACCGCGCGAATCTGCCGCTGGCGCAGCATTTCCATCTTCGTTTCGTCGAAGAACTTTTCGACCTTGCCTTTCAGCTTTCCGCCGACCACTTGATCGTCCAAATGTTTGAATACGCCGTGGACGCCGCTGATGCGCGGCCAGTCTTCCGGCGGCTCGTCGATCAGCGCGTAGGGGTAATGGGTCTCACCGACATTGAACAGATAAAACGAGGGCTGGTCGTCGGAAAACTTCATTTCCCGGACCATGGCGCGCATGTCGTTATGATGCTCCATCAGCTTGTAGGTATCGAAGCCGTTGTTCAAGATGGTCTTCGGGTTCAAGACGGGGAGCGAAACTTTGGCGTGCGTCCGATAGCCGAGGCTGTCTTTGAGGAAAGACGGAAAGTACAATTTCGGAATAAGCGATTTGAATTCGATGCCTTCGGCTCCAAGCCTTTCCGAATACTTCAGGAAGTCGCGTTTGTAGTAGTCGGACGCGAATACATTTGACGGACTGGAATGCGGTAGCAGACCGGTGAGCAGATTGTAGTGGGAAGGAGCAGTCCACGAAGCGTAGGACCAGCGCTTTTCGATTTTGCCCAGCTTCTTCATTGTTTTTGGCTTGGCGGCCATGAACGAATCGTAGCGGCAACTATCGAAAATGATGAGGATGTAGTTGTTCTTCCCCGGGCGCACAATCTTATCCCCAGGTTTCTGTATGACTTTCATTTATAACCCCATCTGCGGCTGATTGTTATGATACGTTTATATGATACTACGGTCGAATCACCGCCCGGCTGCTGATTTTGCGATATCCTCAGGGTAAGTGACTAGTCCAGAAGTAAAATCTCACAGCAGCCTTTCGTACGTCTTTTTAGGAGCCATTCAGGGTGCGGTTGCCTGGTCCGCTTACGCCATTGCTGAGTTCGCATCCTCGTCGGTGCTGTTTCGCCTGGTAAGGCCTTACGCGGTGTTCACCGCCTGGCACTGGGAGCTAACGGCGCTGTTGGTTTGCGCATACGCGGCGGCAGGCATCGTGCTGGGAGGCTTGGCGGGACTACTGGTTGGCATTTTAGAACAAAAGACTAGCTGGCTGCGGGATAGCGACACGGCAGTTGCCCTGGAAGCAGCGGCGGTCCTAACGGTGATTGTGGCGTTTACGTTGAACCTGCTTTGCCTCCCCAGTTGGCCTGCGGGAAAGCTGCCATTTCTGGTTTTCTGCGTCTGCATGGCCGCGGTTGTGCTGGCTGCAATGCGCTCAAAACAATTGTCGCAACGGTTGGGTTTGCTGACCAATCCGTGGGTAGTTGCCGGAGTGCTTTTGGGAGTTGGCCAGGGAGTGGGATTCCTGCAACTGGAAGGTTTGGGTCAGGAGTTGGGAGCGAAAAACAGCCTTTGGTTGGGGCTACTTTCTTTGACTGTGCTGGTGGTGATTGCCTGTTCTATTTTCATCGGGCGCTGGCTGCGCTCTAAGCTTACTCGCGACCGGTTTCTATTGAACGGTCCGGCCTGGGCTGTGCTGGTGCTTGCGCTGCTGCTGGCCGGAGGCAGCTTTGTGCTGGGAGGCAGAGCACCTGCTGAGGCGCGGAATCCGGCGGCGCTTCCGGGAAATTCACAACAGGCGAACGTGCTGGTGGTGGTGATGGATACGGTGCGAGCGGATCACCTATCGCTTTATGGGTATCAGCGGGAGACGTCGCCGAACTTAAAGAAACTGGCCGCCGACTCGGTGGTATACACGCAGGCCATGGCGCCGTCCGACATGACTTTGACCAGCCACGCGTCTCTGTTCACAGGCATGTATGCGACGTGGCACGGGGCCTATTGCCAGCCGCCGGAGGCCACGCATGGACGCGTGCTGAATAAAGGCGCCACCACCCTGGCTGAGACACTTTCGGCGAAAGGCTATTCGACGCTGGGGGTGGCCGCGAATCTGTATTTGCGGGCGGACTTCGGCTTGCAGAGAGGGTTCCAAAACTTTCAAATTCCCAGGCCTGTTCCGGTGCTGGGCGCCGATGAAAGCTGGTATCTGTTGCGTATCCCGATGAGGCGGTTGATGAGCGCAGTGGTAGACACTGCCCAATTCGACCGTCTATTCACGCGTGGCGACGACATCAATCGGGAGCTCTACAAAGTAATTGAAACGCAGGGCCGCGCGCCATTCTTTGCGTTCGTCAACTATATGGATGCGCATTTCCCTTACATTCCGCCAGCACCATACGACCGTTTATTTCCCGGAAAGAACGATAAGCTTTTCCAAGGCGACCTGGATGAAGCCGAGGAAGGAGCGATTCGCGGCCAAACTCTGCGGCCCGGTGTGCATAGCCATTTGTTGTCCCAGTATGATGGCGGCATAGCTTACACCGATGCGCAGATCGGTAAGTTGACCGATTGGCTGAAACAACGCAACTTATACGACAACACTTTAATCGTGATCGCGTCCGACCATGGGGAAGCGTTTGGCGAAAAGAATCTGGTTCTTCACGGCAACTCGGTGTACCAAAACCTGCTGCACGTCGCGCTAATGATCAAGTATCCGAAAATGACGGCGACAGGTGTGGTGAACGATCCGGTCAGCCTGATTGACGTTGCTCCCACGATTCTGGCATCGATCGGCGTTCCGGTAGATGCGAAGATGCAAGGCCGGAATCTGCGGGCCAACGCAACCCTTCCGCAGCGGGACCTCTTTAGCGAATCTTTTCCATGTCCGGTACCGCATCCGCCCGAGTGTTCTGGACTGGGCGGATGTACATCCCGCGCGCTTCTGGCATGGCCGTACAAGCTTGTGACGTCCAACGCAGGAAAGTATGAGGTGTACAATGTGGCCACCGATCCGAACGAGACGCAAGATTTGTCGGGCGCCGGGGGGACGATGGCCAGCGACCTCGGAACCAAACTGAAAGCTTGGGTGATGACCATGCCGGCACGCCCCAGGCAACAACTAAAACTCGATGGCGACGCTGTTCAACGCCTCAAATCCCTAGGTTATGTCCAATAAATTAATTTCTTCATTCTTGGTGGCGATGGCGGCGTTGGCTCAGGCTCCGCCGGTCGATTTTATCGCGCCGGAGCTGAGGGCGTATTTGAAGCTGGACGCAGTGCAAGCGAAGACAATCAACGGCTTGATCGGCGACTATTATGCCTTCGCCAACGACCAGCTTTCCGATTATATGGATCTGCAGGACAAGATCGATAGGCTGCGGCACGAGGCGACGTTGGATCCGCAGGCGATCGGTTTGGCGCTGGCCGATCCGATCGCGGCGGAAATCACCATCGAGCG